>DATHUU010000151.1:0-12654 GCA_035461925.1 Ilumatobacter sp. | reverse complement strand
AAGACGTTTAGAATCAGTGTGAAGCAGTGAGACCTAACGTGATGCGAAACCGCAGGTCAGGCGGCATTTCTGTACGAAACCCCAGGTCAGCGGATCACCCGAATCTCATCAACGGCATCAAGCGCCTCCGCGTCACCTGGTGACTGTCGCGCAGGCTGTCGCGCAAGGTGTCTGACACCTCACGCGACACCTCACGCGACGGGCGTGGTAGAACGCCCCACGGTGAACGAGCACGACCGTATCCGATGGGCGCGAGCGCTGGTGTTCGCAGGGTCGATGTCGGTGCTCGCCTACGGCTCGTACCTCGTGATCCAGATCCGCAGGGCGGCGGCGATCCGCAACGGCAGCTTCGAAGACGGCCTGTGGGGGCAGCGCATCGAGCAGATCTCGTTCGCGGCGCTCCCGCAGAACCTGGTGATCCTCACCCCGGCGGTCGCCGCGGCGGTCGCCGGCGCCCTGCTCGTCCGTTCGCTGGTGGCTCCGGTCGTGGTCCACATCGGACGGCTCGTCCGGGTGGTCGCCGGGTTGTCGTTCGTGGTCGTGGCGATCGCAGTGGTCGGCGTCGTCGCGGTGTTCTTCCGCAGGTACGACTCCGTCGGTGACACCGCCGCCGTCCTCGGCCGACTGGGTGGCATCGCGATGGCGGCCGCCATGATCCGGCTCTGCCTCGAGGCGGATCACGAGACCTGACGGGCGGTCGCGTCAGGTGCCCAGCTCGCCGAGGTTGTAGTGACGCCGGCACAGCAGCTCGTAGCGGACCACGTCGCCGAACATCTTCTGGGCACCGGGCGCCACCGTGTCACCGACGACGACGGTCTCCCCCTCGTACACGACGAAGTCGTTGACGACCCGGGCGTTGTGCGTGGCGCGCGCCCCGCACCAGCAGCGGGCCTCGACGTGCAACGGCTCGCGCTCGTCGGCGATCTCGAGCATCCGCTTCGTGCCGTCGAACAGCCGACCCCGGAAGTCGGTGATGAGACCGAACGCGTAGACGTCGACCTCCATGTCGTCGACGACACGGCCGAGCTGGTCGCACTGCTCGGGCGAGTAGAACTGCACCTCGTCGCACACCATGTAGTGGAGCGGCCAGTGCTGCACGGCGAGCGCGTGGAGATCGAGGTCGTCGTCGACCTGGATCGCCGGGGCCGCCACGCCGAGCCGGCTCGTCACCTGCTGGCCCTCCCGATCGAGCTTGGTCAACAGGAGCCCATACATGTGCCGGGCAGCCAGGTTGTGGTGGATCTGGAGCGCGAGCGTGCTCTTGCCCGACCCCATCGTCCCGAAGCTGAACCGCAATGTCGCCATGCCAGCCAGCGACCCTACCGGGCGGGTGTGACGCTCACCGCAGGAGCGAGCGGACCTGATCGATCGTGTCGGCGTCGGCGGCCGACTTGTCGTCGCGGTAGCGCCGCACGCGGGCGAACCGGAGGGCGACGCCACCCGGGTACCGGGTGGAGACCTGCACGCCGTCCACCGCGATCTCGACGACCTGCTCGGGCCGGACGTGGACGACGTGGGCGTCGTTGCCGCTGCCACGGCCGATCTCCAGCTCGAGGAAGCGTCGGGTCTGCCACCGCAGCAGCTCGTCGGTCAGCCCTTTGAACGTCTTGCCGACCATCACGAAACCAGCCCCGAGGGCCCCGCCACCACCGGGCGCGCCGTCGCGAGCTCCGAGGTGCAGGTTCGAGAGCCAACCCTGCCGCCGGCCGTGACCCCACTCGACCGCGAGCACGACGAGGTCGAAGGTGTGCACCGGCTTGACCTTGCGCCAGGACCCCCCACGGCGGCCGGCCTCGTACGGCGCGGCGAGCTCCTTGACCATCACACCTTCGTGGCCGGCAGCGATCGCACCATCGAGGAACTCCTGCGCCTCCACGACGTCGGCCGTGACGATCGACGGGAGCCGACTCGTCCCCGGGACCGTCGACCGCAGGATCTCGCGGCGGACGTCCAGCGGCTCGTCGACCACGGGCGCGCCGGCGTGGAGGACGTCGAAGAAGAAGGCGCGCAGATCACCGCCCCGCTCCACGGCACTCTCCGCGCCGAAGTCGCCCATCGTGTCCTGGAACCGCCGCGGGTTCCCGTCGACGTCGAGACCGAGCACCTCTCCGTCCAGCACGAGGTCGCCGCCCGGCAACGAGCGGACGACCTCGACGACGCCGCCGAGGCGATCGGTCACGTCGTTCAGGTTGCGCGTGTACAGCCGGACCTCGCCATCGGCCCGATGGGCCTGGATGCGGGCGCCGTCGAGCTTCCACTCCACGGACGCGAGCCCGGTCGCGGCGATCGCCTCGCCGACGTCGGTGGCCGGTGAGGCGAGCATCGGCTGGACCGGCGTCGTCGGCGTCAGCTCGATCGCGGCCAGCCCATCGCGGCCGGCGGTGAGCGCGATGCGAGCCGCGACCGGGAGCGATCCGGCGAACATCGCGCCACGTTGCACCTCGGCGACCGGAACGCCCGACGCCTTGGCAACGGCTGCCGCGACGACTCCGTCGAGCGCGCCCTGCCGCAGCTCTCCGCCGACGATCGCGACGAGGAGCTGCTGCTCCGGGGCGGTCGCCGCGGCGAGCAGATCGTGGAGCACCTCCCGGCGTCGCGCCTGCGAACCGGGTCCCGAGACGGTCGCGAGCTCGGCCAACGTGCGATCGACCTGACCGATCGTGAGCGTGGCCGCGCGCGCCGGCTCCGGACGCACGTCGCGCAGTGCCGCCCATCCCACACCCAGTCGACCGTGCTGCGTCCTGCCGGTCGCGAACGCGACGCCGGCCTCGACCTCGTCCGGTGGCATCCGGGCGATCAGGTCGGCGAGGACGGCGATCTTCTGCGATCGCTTGGGCGTCGCGGCGACCGACCGCGACGCGTGCGCGACATCCTCGAACCTCACCGGATCAGTTTGCCGCGGGGCCGAGGGTCGGGCGGACCGCCGTGGGAGAATCGGCCCGATGTCCGAGCCCACCCCGATCGCCCGACTCGGGAGCGCGGGCATCGGTCGGGGGGACGACGTCGCCGTCACCGTCCACCGGGGCACCGGTCTCGGGCTCGCGATCCCGGGCGAGCGGATCGCCTGCCCCACCGACGACCCGATCGCGGCGATCGCCCGGATCGAGCGCGAGGTCGGTCCTCGCTGGATCTGGTGGGACCGCGCCACCGCCGACGAGCTCGTCCGAGGCGGTGTCACGATCGCGCGCTCGTGGGACGTGCTGACCGTCCACCGGCTGCTGCACGGCGGGTGGCGGACCTCGATCGCCCACGTGTGGGCGTGGCTCCACGGGCTCCCGTCGGACTCGCTGCCGGCGATGGGTCAGCTCGACCTGTTGGGCGAGCACGGCGACGAGGGTGATCCCGACGAACCGGTGCGTCCGGACGGTCACCTCCGACCGGAGTGGATCAGTGGAGGCTGGGCTCGCGACCCCGACCGTCTCGGGGCGTGGGCCGCGCTGGCGTGGACCGCGGCCGGGCTCCAGCGGGCGCGGATCGACGAACGACCCGACCCGAGCCGGACGCTGTCGACGGCCCATGCCGAGTCGGCCGCCGAGCTGCTCTGCGCCGAGCTGACCGCACGCGGGCTCCCGTTCGACGTCGACGAGGCGACCCGGATCATCGCCGACGCGGTCGGACCCCGTCCGGTCGACGAGGCCGATGCCGACCGTCGCCGCATCGCACGCGACGACGACGTCCTCCGGCACCTCGGCCCCGGACCACGGATCGACCTCCGCAACCCGGCCGAGGTGCGGTCGATGCTCCGCCGGGTCTCGGTCGACATCCCCGACACCCGTGCGTGGCGGCTCGAGCAGCACCGGGACACCCACCCGGTGGTCGAAGCGCTGCTCCGGTGGCGCAAGGCCGAACGGATCGCGACCACCTACGGTTACCGGTGGCTCGACGAGCACGTGCACGGTGGCCGACTCCGCGGGGAGTGGACGAGCAGCGACGGTGCCGCCGGACGGATGACCGCCTCGTCGGGCCTCCACAACCTCCCGGCCGAGATGCGGCCGGCGGTCGTCGCGGAACCCGCTCACGTGTTCGTCCGGGCCGACCTCGGCCAGATCGAGCCGCGGGTGCTCGCGGCGGTGTCCGGCGACCGGGCGCTCGTGGCCGCGACCCAGGACGACGACCTCTACCAACCGGTCGCGCAGCGGCTGCGCGTCGAACGGTCCGTCGCCAAGGTCGCGGTCCTCGGCGCGATGTACGGCGCCACGACCGGCGAATCCGCACACGCGCTCCGCGGCCTCGAACGGGAGTACCCGGTCGCGATGGGGTTCCTCGGCGAGGCGGCCGCCGCCGGGCAGCGCGGGGACGACGTGTTCACGATCGGCGGACGGCGCGTGCGCATGTGGGTCGACGACTCGATCGAGGGCGACATCGAGCGCGCCCGACGGGTGGCGGCGGCGCGTGGCCGCTTCGCGCGGAACGCCGTCATCCAGGGCGCAGCCGCGGAGTTCTTCAAGGTCTGGACGATCATCGTGCGCGCCCGCGGTGCGGCGATGGGCGCCGAGATCGTCCTGTGCCTCCACGACGAGCTGCTCGTGCAGGTGCCCGACGTCGACACCGACGCGGCGACGACGCTCCTCACCGACGCGCTCTGGGAAGCGGCCGATCGCTGGTCGCCGGAGCCCGACGTCCGGTTCGTCGCCGACGTCAGCGTGCTCCACCGCTGGTCCGACCTCCCGTCTGCTGGTTCTGGTCGTTTGACCCTGTGATCTCACGGGATCGTGAGTAGGGTGAACGCGAGACACACACATTCCACCCGGCAACGACGCCGGGCAAGGGGGAACACACCATGACGGACACGATCGACCGGTCCGGCACCTCGGGCGCCACACCCGAATCAGAGGTGCTCGATCGACTCGTGGTTCGGTTCGCCGGCGATTCCGGCGACGGCATGCAGCTCACCGGGGACCGGTTCACGTCCGTGAGCGCATCGTTCGGGAACGACCTGTCCACGCTGCCGGACTTCCCGGCCGAGATCCGCGCACCGGCCGGGACCGTGAACGGGGTCTCGAGCTTCCAGGTCCACATCTCCGACCACGACATCACCACTCCGGGCGACGAGCCCAACGTGCTCGTCGCGATGAACCCTGCCGCACTGAAGGCCGACCTCCATCGCCTCGAGATGGGGGGCACGCTGATCATCAACGAGGACGCGTTCGACGAGCGCAACCTCGAGAAGGCCGAGTACGAGAGCAACCCGCTCGACGACGGCACGATCAGCGGGTACCGGGTCATCAAGGTCCCGATGACGTCGATGACCAAGGATGCGTGCGAGCCGCTCGGCGTGAAGCCGCGCGACGCCGAGCGGTCGAAGAACTTCTTCGCGCTCGGCCTCGTCTCGTTCATGTACACCCGGCCGATCCAGCCGACGCTCGACTGGATCGAGCAGAAGTTCTCGAAGAACGAGCAGGTCGCGGCGGCCAACGCCGCAGCGTTGAAGGCCGGCTTCCACTTCGGCGAGACGACCGAGCAGGTCGGACACCGCTACGAGGTGCGACCCGCCTCCCTGCCTCCCGGCGAGTACACGTCGATCACCGGCAACACCGCGCTCGCGTGGGGGCTCGTCGCCGCGGGTCAGCTCGCGAAGCTGCCCGTGACGCTCGGCTCCTACCCGATCACGCCGGCATCCGACATCCTGCACGAGCTGTCGCGCCACAAGCACTTCGGCATCCGCACCGTCCAGGCCGAGGACGAGATCGCGGCCGCCGGCATGGCGCTGGGCGCCGCGTATGCCGGTCATCTCGGCGTGACCACGACATCCGGCCCCGGCCTCGCACTGAAGAGCGAGACGATCTCGCTCGCCACCGCGATCGAGCTCCCGATGCTCATCATCGACATCCAGCGCGGAGGCCCGTCGACCGGCCTCCCCACCAAGACCGAGGCCGCCGATCTCAACCTCGCGCTCTACGGGCGCCACGGTGAGGCACCGCTCCCGGTCGTTGCCAGCTACACACCGGCGCAGTGCTTCCACGCCGCGATCGAGGCCGTCCGCATCGCGCTCAAATACCGCACCCCGGTGATCCTGCTGTCCGACGGCTACCTCGCCAACGGTTCCGAGCCGTGGCTGATCCCCGAGATCGACTCGTTGCCCGACATCTCGGTCCCGTTCCAGACCGAGTTCAACGGCACCGACGGCGACGGGAACCCGACCTACCTCCCCTACCTGCGCGACCCGGACACACTCGCCCGTCCGTGGGCGATCCCGGGCACGCCCGGGCTGATGCACCGGGTCGGCGGGTTGGAGAAGTCCGACGAGACCGGCAACGTCAACTACACGCCCGCCAACCACCAGTTGATGGGCGATCTCCGGCAGGCCAAGCTCGACCGGATTGCCTCCGACTACCCGGCCACCGAGGTCCACGGTGATGCCGACGCCGACATCTGCCTGCTCACGTGGGGTTCGACGTACGCGGCCGTCCACGCTGCCTGGCAGCGCCAGCGCCGCGCCGGTCACCAACTGGCGTGGATCCACCTCACGCACCTGAGCCCGCTCCCGAACGACCTCGGCGATCTGCTCCGGAAGTTCCCGAAGGTGCTCGTGCCCGAGCTCAACAGGGGCCAGCTCTGCAACGTCGTCCGCGGCAAGTACCTCGTCGACGCGAAATCCGTCAGCAAGATGTCCGGGCTCCCGTTCCGGACCGCCGAGATCGAAGCCGCTATCGAGGAGGCCCGCACGTGAGCGACACCGCCGTCAACCTGACGACCAAGAAGGACTGGGCGAGCGACCAGGAGGTCCGCTGGTGCCCCGGCTGCGGCGACTACGGCATCCTCCAGGCCGTTCAGCAGCTGATGCCCGACCTCGGCGTCACACCGGAGAACACGGTGTTCATCTCCGGGATCGGGTGCTCCAGCCGGTTCCCGTACTACATGAACACCTACGGGATGCACTCCATCCACGGCCGTGCTCCGGCGATCGCGACCGGGCTCAAGGTGGCCCGGCCCGACCTCGACGTCTGGGTCATCACCGGTGACGGAGACGGCCTGTCGATCGGCGGCAACCACCTCATCCACGCGCTGCGCCGCAACGTGAACCTGACGATCCTGTTGTTCAACAACCGGATCTACGGGCTCACGAAGGGCCAGTTCTCACCGACCTCGGAGCTCGGCAAGGTCACCAAATCGACCCCGTTCGGCTCGATCGACCCGCCGTTCAACCCGTTGGCCATCGCGATCGGTGCCGAGGCGAGCTTCGTCGCCCGCACCCACGACCTCGACCGCCAACACATGATGAGCATCTTCAAGGCGGCGCACGACCACCAGGGTGCGTCGTTCGTCGAGATCTACCAGAACTGCAACGTCTTCAACGACGGTCAGTTCAGCGAGGTCACGAAGCGCAGCGTCCGCGACGAGATGATGATCGATCTCGTCCAGGGCGAGAAGATCCTGTTCGGCGCCGAGCGGCAGCGCGGCGTGATGATGGGGTCGGACGGCTTTCTCAAGCTCGTCGACGTGGCCGATGTCGGCATCGACAAGATCCTGGTGCACGACCGCTACGCGCCCCACCCCTCGCTCGCGGCTGCGCTGGCACGCCTGAGCCACGACGACCACTCGCCGACGCCGTTCGGGATCTTCCGCGAGACCGAGCGTCCGGAGTACGCCGGGGCGGTCAGCGCCCAGGTCGCCGCGGCGAGCGAGCGCAACGGCCCCGGCGACCTCGGCGCGCTGCTCCGCAGCAACGGCACCTGGTCCGTCGCCTGACCCGCTGGCCAGCCCGGACCAGACGCGGGCCGGCGCCCGGTGTGCAGCTAGGGTCGGCGACGTGCGACTCGAGGTGACCCGCAAGAGCGATCTGGCGGTCCGCACCCTGCGAACCCTCGCCGGACTCCCTCCGGGTCGACGCGCGAAGGGTCCCGAGTTGGCGGCATCGATCGGCAGCACGCCTGGGTTCGTCGCGCAGGTGATGACTCCGTTGGTGCGCGTCGGCTGGGTGACGTCGGAGCCCGGCCCGACCGGCGGCTACTCGCTGCGGGTCGACCTCACGACGATCTCGGTCCTCGCGGTCGTCGAGGCGATCGAGGGCCCCACCGACACCGGGCGCTGTGTGCTCGCGGACCGGCCGTGCTCGGAGGAGGGCCCGTGCGCCCTGCACGCGGCGTGGCAACGGGCGCGACAGGAGCTGCTCCGCGAGCTCGACTCGATGTCGGTCTGCGATGTCGATGCGCGTACCTGGTCGGCCGGCTCCTGACCGGGACACTCGGCGGCTCGGATCCGGGACCTTGTGCCCTCCGAATCATGTAGTCATGTAGTACATGATTGGAGGAAAGGTCGCCACACCCGGCGAGCACTCCGAGAAGAGGGCCATGATGCGGTTCATCGAACGATCACGACAGCCATCACGACAGCCATCACGACAGCTCCGTCACCTGGCACTGGCTGCCGCGGTGATCCTCACCGCGGCGGCCTGCGCCGACGACGGCGCAGCCGGGCCTCCCGGTGTGGTCGCCGCGGCGGCTGACGCGGCGAACGGTGCTGCGAGCGGCATGGCGGCCACCGCCGCCTCCTACTCCCCAGGCGACACGATCGAGTTCATCGCCAACGAGTTCGCGTTCAGCCCGATGCAGCTGACCGCCGAACCCGGCACCTACACGGGTCGACTGGTGAACACCGGCGCCATCCTGCACGACATCACCTTCGACGGCCAGGAGACGATCGTGGCCGACGCCGGCGAGACCGTGGAGTTCGAGTTCACCGTGCCCGAGGAGGGCATCGACTTCTTCTGCTCCATCCCCGGGCACGAGGATGCCGGCATGACCGGTGCCGTCTCGACGCCGGCTTCGGTGGCCGCCGCGCCGGCTGCAGCTGACGGCGACGGCCACGGCGGCGGCACGGTCGCGGCGGATGGTGTCGCACCGAACCCCGACGCCCCCGCCTACGTCCGCCGCGACCCCCAGGTCCCGGCCCGCGGCGAGGGTGAGGGTGTCACCCTCGTGCCCGGTGGCGCAACCGACGGTGGCGACCTCATCGAGTGGGAGCTGGTCATCGAGGAGAAGCTGATGACCGTCGCCGAGGGCTACGAGCAGTACGTCTGGACGTTCGGCGGCGAGGTCCCGGGACCGGTCCTGCGCACCCGGGTCGGCGACACCGTGCGCGTCCACCTCGTGAACCCGACCGAGGCGACGGTCTCGCACTCGATCGACTACCACGCCTCACAGGTGTCGATGGAGGACGAGATGGCCTCGATCGGTCCGGGCGAGGACCTGGTCTACGAGTTCACGACCGACTACGCCGGCGTCTGGATGTACCACTGCGGCACGGCCCCGATCCTCCATCACATCGCGAACGGCATGTTCGGCATGGTCATCGTCGAACCCGAGGAGGGCCTGGAGCCGGTCGACGAGGAGTTCTTCTTCGTCCAGCACGAGTGGTACCTCGGCGAGCAGGGCGAGCCGGCGTCGTTCGCCAAGGCCAACCAGGCCGCACCGGCACCCGACTTCCAGATGTTCAACGGCGTCGCCAACCAGTACGCCGACGAGCCGATCGAGGTGACGACCGGTGACGACATCCGGATGTTCGTCCTCAACGTCGGACCGTCGATCGACACCTCGTTCCACGTCGTCGGCACGATCTTCCACCGGGTGACCAAGGAAGGCGTGCACCTCGAGGAGGGCAACGAGGGATCGTGGGGCGCGCAAGCGGTCGACCTGGCTCCCGCCCAGGGTGCAGTGATCGACATGCGCACCGCCGAGGACGGCACGTACGCCTTCGTCAACCACGCCTTCAACTTCCCCGGCCGCGGCGCGCTCGGGCTGTTCCACGCCAGCGGCGGCTGAAGTCAGACCGGCACATCGACGCTGGACGACGCCCGGACAAACCCCACCGGCGTCACGACGGAGCGGCGCCATCCGTGGCGCCGCTCCGTCGCGTCGATGACCGGTCCGGCTTCAGGCCGGAGGCCGCACCTGGAGGGCGACCCCCGGGTTGGCCGGATCGTCGCTGGGGATGCCCTCGGCGAGCTCCACCCACGTGTTGCCGGGCGTGAGCAGGATCGGATCACCGTCGAGGGAGACGAACGTGAACGGGTCGGTCGGTGCGAGCCGGATCCAGCGGCCCTCCCGCACCTGACCCTCGCTGAACACCCAGGCCGGCCCACCCTCGCTGACGGTCTGCGCCTCCGGACTGCGGGCGTCGATCTGGCTCGGCCGGTACTCGACGACGAGCACGATCACGTTCGTGGCCCCGATCGGCCCATGGACCGCGTCGACGTGGGGACGACCCTCCTGATCCCGCAGGAACCGACGCTGCTCGGTGTCCCACGTCCACACGACGTCGATGCTGCGCATCGCGAGCTCGAACCCGGCGGTCGGCTCACCACGGAACGCGTCGCCGGGTCGGACGTACTCGAACTGCTGCGGCGGCGCGCCGGGATGACCCTCGGGGGTCTGTTGCCAGAGCCGGTCGGTCGAGTTGTAGAGGTCGTGCGGCCGCTGGCCCGGTCCGCGGTAGTAGCCCGCGCCGCCCCGGACGGCGTTGAGATCGACGAAGATCGATTCGGCGATCAGGCGGGTCACGCCCGGGTTGCCTCCGCTCCACGCGAACAACGGCTCGCGCAGCGAGGTCAGCAGCGCGACGTCCTGCGAGCGGCCCGACCGGATGGGGCCGACGGGGTCGGAACCCTGGCTGTGGAAGACGGCTGCGAACCGGGTGATGTTCGCCTCGACGATCTCCTCGTAGACGATGTCGGCGACCGCCAGGCCACTGTGGTCGCGCCGCGAGGGACCGGCGTTGTCGATCTTGACGGCGAGTGCCGGACGGTCGATCGGCTGCTCGCCGTCGGCGAGCGGGACACCGGTGAGCGGTTGACGCGGGACCGCGGGGAGCGTGGTGGTGGTCGTGGTCGTGCTCGACGTGGTCGTGGTGGTCGTGGCAGGCGCCGTGGTGGTGGTTGACGGCGCCACGGTGGTCGGGGTCGCACGGGTGGTGGACGGGACGGTCTCGGTCGCGGCGTCCTCGCCACTGCACGCCGCGATGAGCAGGAGGGCGGCGAGGGCGGCGGGGAACGCAACAGGGACGGTTGACGCGCGGCGGCGGGGACGCGCAGGATGCATGGGGGCTCGCGATCGGTCGGGGGACTCGGACGTGGCGCAGCTTCGCGCCATCCGCGGCCGCGCGGGCATCGCCCCGGCGCGACCCGATCAGACGAGCTGTTCGACGGGTGGGACCTCGGCCGGGGACTGCGGGTGGTACTTCTCGACGAAGATCCGCTCGCCGGCAGCCCCCAGCGCCTTGGCGGCGATGATGCAGGCGTCGACGAACTCGGGGCTCCCGGCGATGTACACGGCGTGTCCCGAGAGATCCGGCTGGACCCGGTCGAGCATCTCCGGGATGCGCCCGGTGAACCGCGCCCCCTCGGGCGGATCGTCGCCGGTGTAGGTCACCCGGAAGTCGAAGCGGCGGTGCTTGGCGGTCCACCACGCCATCAGCCCCTCGTCGAAGACGTCGGCCTTCGTTCGAGCCGAGTACAGCAGCGTCACCGGATGCTTGAAACCCCTGCGCAGCGCGGCGTCGGTGAGCGCCAGCACCGGGGCGAGGCCAGAACCGGCGGCGAGACAGAGCACGGGCGTGTCGGTGCCCGGATCGCCGATGAACGTGCCGTACGGACCGGCGACGGTGAGCCGGTCGCCGGCCGCCAGCTGGTCGTGGATCCAGTTGCTCGTGGTGCCGTCGGCGACCCGGGCCACCAGCAGGACGATCTCGCCGTCGGCGCGCGGCGCACAGGCGATCGAGTACGGCCGAGGCGGTGCCCCCGCCCGCTCCTCGCCCACCATCAGGTACTGGCCGGGCCAGTACCTGATGGGCTCCCCGACCGGGCGGATGCGCAGCTCGACGATCTTGGGCGTGCGCGGGATCTTCTCGGTGACGACGCACAAGATGCGATCGCGGGGCGGGAAGAGCTTCGGGCGGGCATCGTCGGTGCCGAACTCGATCTCGATCACGTCGTCGATCGGCTTGGCCATGCACATCAGCCGATAGCCGTCGGCACGTTCGTCCTGCGAGAGCGCCATGTCGAGGACGATGCCCTGGTCGACCTCGCCGCACAGCACCTTCGTCTTGCACTCGCCGCACGCACCGGCGCGACAGTTGTTGGGCATCGCATACCCGGCCCGCTCGAGCGCGCCGAGCACCGTGTCGCCCGGTTCGGCGCGGACCTCGCGACCCGAGGGCGAGAGTCGGATGGTGGACGTCATGTGAACCTTTCGGAGAGCGTCATGGAGGGAGCAGTCGAAGCGAAGCGGAGACCAGACGAGACGGACTCCAGCCTGGCTCCGACGCACCCGCCGAGGGAAGCGCCAGCGACGAGGCGAACGAAGGGAGCAGTCGAAGCGAAGCGGAGACCAGTCCCGACCATGATCTAGAAGACGGGGATGATGTCTTCCATCTCGACGTCGTTGATCTCCTCGCCGGTGATGCCGACCTCGGGGATCGCAGGGAAGGGGATGTCGTACTTGTCGAGCACCCCCTTCAGGTTGAGGATCGCCTGACGCCAGTTCTCCTTCTTGGTCTCGTACTCGGGGATGTGGAAGCCGGCGTCGCGGGCCACCGCTTCGCAGCGGCGCTGGACGTCGATGAAGTCGTCGGGAAGGTCCCAGAAGTCGACCGGCGGCTCGAAGAGCACCGCGGACAAGAACAGGTAGCCGGCGCGGATCTGCTTGGTGATGAGCGACC
>DATHUU010000150.1:0-2534 GCA_035461925.1 Ilumatobacter sp. | reverse complement strand
GAGGTAGCGCTGGTTGCAGTCGACGAGACGTCCTTCCCAGGTGCGGATCGAGAACGCCACCGGTCCGTACCGGTAGGTGTAGGCGAGCAGAGCTTCGGACCATGCGGTGTGGAGAGCCCGCCCGAAGAGGTTGGCGACACTCCGGACGAGCTCGCTGTCGGAGTCCCACCAGCTGATCCCGTGCCGGGTGCGCAGGAGGACGATCGCGCCCCGCTTGTTCCCGGTCGTGAAGGGGGTGGACAACAGCCCGGTGGCCTCGAGCGGCGCCGTCATCGTCGCGAGATCGTGATGGCGCGGGTCGGCGAGCTCGTCGGCGACGATGTGCTCGGTGAGGAGACGCTCGATGGTGCGCTGGTCGTGCACGATCTCGATCGGGACGTCGGCGCCGGCCGCCGGGGATCGCCAGCCGTCGAGGAGCTCGAGCACGTCGCGTTCCTGACGCTCGACGTACACCATCACGATCTCGGCGCCGGTGAGCAGCCCGACCTCGCTGAGCGATCGCCGGATCCGGCCGAGGACCGCGTCCGAGTCGGCGGCGCTCATGAGGTCGGCACCGAGCTTGTTGGCGAATTCGGCGACGGCGATGCGCCGTTGGAGCGACCGCTCGCGGGTTCCGTCGAGCTCGGCACGCAAGGTGATGGCCGCGCTCGCGAAGCCGCTGAGCAGCGAGACGGTGGCGGTGAGCTGGATCCACTCGCCGGCAGAGTGCCGGACGCGGACTTCCTTCCCCGGATCGCGCCCGTCGTAGTCGAGACGCTGGGCGAACAGGTCAGCGGCGTCGTCGACGTCGTCGGGGTGGAGGAACCCGAACGCCGATGCGCCGACGAGTGAGTCGGGGTCGTGGCCGAGCAGCGCGGCCACCCCGCGGGTCGCGAACCTGATGTCGCCGAGCTCGTCGACGACGACGATCGCCTCCGTCGAGTTGGCGAGGATGGCGTCGAGGAGCGAGCGCATGCCCGCGTCGGAGTGCATCGCGTCCGCCGGTGGCGGGATCGTCATACTCCCGACATCGGTCGCTGTGGTCCGGACTTGAGGCACCGGGGGTTGGAATCGCTTCCGCAGACGGATTCTTGACGATGTGCTGCGAGACGCGGCCGGCCGCTCGATCGACGCGCCGATCGGCGGTGACGGGAGGGTTCTCGAGGGGCTCGATCTACCCTCGGGCGGCATGACCTCGCCGCTCGCACGTCGCCTGCCGCCACCCGGTGACGCCGACGCGGTGATCGAGGGGTTCACCTCCTACGTCGAGTCGCTCGGGTTGGAGCTCTACCCGGCGCAGGAAGAGGCGATCTTCGAGGTCGTGCTCGGGAACCACGTGATCTTGAACACCCCGACCGGGTCGGGCAAGTCGTTGGTGGCGGCGGCCGCGCACTTCGCAGCGCTCGCCGAGGGGAAGCGGAGCGTGTACACGGCACCGATCAAGGCGTTGGTGAGCGAGAAGTTCTTCGCCCTGTGTCGTGAGTTCGGTTCGGAACGGGTCGGGATGGTGACCGGTGACGCGGCGGTGAACCCGGACGCGCCGATCATCTGCTGCACCCAGGAGATCCTCGCCAACTGGGCGCTCCGGGACGGTCACCGGGCGCGGGTCGACCTCGCCGTCGTCGACGAGTTCCACTTCTACGGCGACCCGCAGCGGGGCTGGGCATGGCAGGTGCCCCTGCTGGAGTTGCCGCAGACCCAGTTCCTCCTGATGTCGGCGACGCTGGGCGACGTCGGGTTCTTCCAGCGCGACCTGACGGCCCGGACCAGCCGGGAGACGACGGTCGTGAAGTCGGCGCAGCGGCCGGTGCCGCTCCACTTCGAGTACCGCACGTCGACCCTGCACGCGAGCGTGTCGGAGCTGCTGGCGTCGGGTCGGGCGCCGATCTATCTCGTCCACTTCACCCAGAAGGACGCGACCGACGCCGCGCAGAACTACGTGTCGCTCGACCCGCTCACCAAGGACGAGAAGGATCGGGTGAAGGAGGCGCTGGCCGCGTTCCGCTTCGACTCGCCGATCGGACGTGACCTACGCCGGTTCATCACCGCCGGGATCGGTGTGCACCACGCCGGCCTGCTCCCGAAGTACCGGCTGCTGGTCGAGAAGCTCGCCCAGGAGGGCTTGCTCAAGATCATCTGCGGCACCGACACGCTCGGGGTCGGCGTGAACGTACCGATCAGGACGGTGTTGTTCACCCAGCTGTGCAAGTACGACGGGTCGGGCGTGCGGATCCTGTCGAACCGCGAGTTCGCGCAGATCGCCGGACGTGCGGGTCGCAAGGGCTTCGACGAGCGCGGCGACGTCTGGGTGCAGGCACCCGAGCACGTCGTCGACAACCTGGAGTCCGAGCGCAAGGCGGCCGAGAAGGGTCGCAAGAAGGTGGTGAAGAAGTCGCAGCCGGACCGCGGCTATGCACACTGGACGGAGGACACCTTCGAGAAGCTGGTGAACGGGCAGCCCGAGCAGCTGCAGTCGCACTTCCACGTGAACCACCAGATGGTGATGCAGGTGCTCGATCGGCCGGCCACGTACGTGGCGAGCGGCGCCAACCCCG
>DATHUU010000149.1:0-11961 GCA_035461925.1 Ilumatobacter sp. | reverse complement strand
CGGCGGCCCGACCAGGGAAGTCGTCCGTGCCGAACTCGAGGACGATGGGTTCCTCGACACCGCCCGCCTTCGTCACGCTGGCCTCGCTGCCGCAGGCCGACATGGCGAGACCGGCGAGTGCCAGCCCCACGATCGCCCGTCCGCGACGGTCACCTGATCCGATCATCACTGCTCCTCTCGACTGCACGATGCATCGACCGTACGGATCGGGGCGGGCGCGACGCATCGGGGCTCGCACGGATCTCGTGGACCTGGGCGTCCGTGCCGGCACGCAACCACGCTCCAACAGTACGCGGTGGCACCGATGTCGACGCTCGGCCGGATGCGCGAACATGTGGGCGTGCGGCGCACGGTACTCATCGTCGACGACCACCCGTCGTTCCGCGCGATGGCGACGATGCTGCTCGACGCCGAAGGGTTCGAGGTGGTCGGCGAAGCCGCCGACGGAGCGAGCGCACTCCTCGCCGCCGATCACCTCCGACCGGACGTCGTGCTGCTCGACGTGCAGCTCCCGGATGTGGACGGCTTCACGGTCGCCGAGCGTTTGACCGATGCCGGATCCTGCGCCGAGGTCGTGCTGATCTCGAGTCGTGACGCGGTCACCTACGGCGCCCGCCTGACGTCGTCGCCGGCAAAGGGGTTCATCGCCAAACGGGAGCTGAGCGGTGCGGCGCTGGCCGACGCCCTCCAGTGACAGGTCGGCGACGACGGTCCTGATCGGGGCCGGCGTCGCCTCGGGGATCGGGGTGCTCACGATCGGTCGCCCGGCCTCGGACGTCCGCGTGTGGCTCCCCGACTTCGCCGTCGGTGCGGTCTACATCACCGCTGGAGCGCTGGTCGCGGGCCGCTGTCGGCCCGTGGGCATGCTGCTGCTCGCGACCGGCGATGCCTGGTTCATCGACACCCTCACGCGGTCGTTCGAGTTCCTCCATCGAGGCCCGCTGGTGCACCTGCTGCTCGCGTACCCGGCGTGGCGTCCGGCCGGGCGACTCCGCATCTACGCCGTGGCGGTCGGCTACGTGGCGGCGACCTTCTGGCCGCTGTGGTCCGACGTCGGCGTCGCGATCGCGCTGGCGATCGTGATCGCGGTGCTGGCGATGTGGCCGGACGATTCTGCGCGCACGCGCCACGACCACTGGTTGGCCGGTGCTGCGGCCGGCGTCTTCGCCGCCGTCATCGTGGTCGGCGCCATCGTGCTGAGAACGGCCGGCCCGGGCTACCGCGCGCCGATCGTGCACGCGTACGAGCTCGCCCTCGGATCGATCGCGGTCGTCCTCGCCGGCGGCGCAATCGCGCGCCGGGCCACGACCATCCCCGATCTGGTCGTCGAGCTCGGCGAGTCGAGATCGTCGGGCCTCCGGGACGCCTTCGCGCAGGCACTCGGTGACCCGACACTCCAGCTGGGGTTTTGGGCGGTCGACCCCGTGACGGGCGCCGGGTGCTACACCGCCCCGGGAGGCCACGCGCTCGTGCTCCCCGCCCGTGACGCTGGGATGCGGGCGACCTACGTCGATCGGGGGACGGAGCCGCTCGCCGTACTGGTCCACGATGCGGCCATCCTCGACGATGCATCGGTCGTCGAGCGCGTCGCAGCCGCGACGCGAATGCACGACGTCAACGACGAGTTGGCGCAAGACGTGCGCCGTCGAGTCGACGAGCTCGCCGCTTCACGCCGGCGTCTCGTCGTCGCCGGGGACCGCGCTCGCCACCGGCTGCAGCAGCGGCTCGACGCGGCCGTCAGCCGGCGAGTCGCCGACATCGAGGAGCGGATGCGTGCGATGGCCGAGCAGCACGGCTCGACAGCCGACGAGCTGTGGCTCGCCCTCGAGCACTTGGCGCGCACTCGGGAAGACCTCGAACAGATCGGGAACGGACTGCACCCGAGGGCGCTCGATCGGGGACTCCGCGCCGCCGTCGACGTGCTCGCCGCCGGGTGTCCGCTGCCCGTGACGGTCGATGACGACGACGACGAAGCGGACGTGTCCGGCGAGGTCGCAGTGACCGCCTACTTCGTCTGTGCCGAGGCGCTGACCAACGCCGTCAAGCACTCGGGAGCCAACGAGCTGTCGATCACGATCAGGCGGCTCGGACGATGCGTGCGGGTCGCGGTGCGGGACCACGGTGTGGGGGGAGCGGACCCGAGGGGATCAGGTTTGCGCGGGCTCGCCGACCGCGTCGATGCGTTCGGTGGCCGTCTGGAGGTGTCGTCCGGGCCCGACGGGACGACGATCTGCGCAGATCTCCCGCTCGGAGCGCGCCAGCCATGAGGCCGGGCGCTCGCGTCTGGGTTGCCCTGTGGGCGGTCGCGACGGGCGTGTTCGGCGTGATCTCCGTTGCCCTCGCCGGCGACCGCATCACCGGACTCCCGACGACGTACGGCGCGGTTTCGACGGGTGCCTTCGTGATCCACGTGGTGGGCGGCGTGGCGATGCTGGGTGCCGGATGGGCGGCACGCACCGCCCACCCGGCGAGCGCGGTGGGACCCCTCGCTGTCCTCGTCGGTGTGACGTGGTTCGCTCAGGACTGGGCGGGTTGGTCCGGAGGGCCGGAGCTGCTGCGCACCGTCGGCATGGGGATCGAACCGCTCGCCATGATCCCGGCTGCACTCCTCGTCGTGATGGCGGCGCCGACGCCTCCGGTCCCTATCGGTTGGCGGCGCTTCTTCGCGGTCGGAACCTTCGTCGTGGGACTCGGGTCAGTCGTTCACCTCGCCGTGTACGACCCACTGTTCGACCTCGAGTGCTGGAGCAACTGCACCGACAACTCGTTCCTCCTCCATCGTGACCCGGAGGCCGCCCGAATCGTGATGCGAGCCGTTCGATCGTCCTCGTTCGTGCTGGGCGCCGGGGCGGTCACGTACGGCTTGGCCCAGCTCGTGAGGGCGTCCGACGTCGCCCGCCGCGCCTCGGCGATCGTCGTGCTCCCCGCTGTCGCTGTGACGGTGGCAACAGCGGTGTTCGTCGGCTCGCTCACGGTCGGACTCACCGAGCGGCCCGATCACCCCCTGTTCGCTGCGCTCCATCGAGCCCGTGGGGTCACGCTCGTCTTGCTCGCGACGGGGATCGGCGTCTGGCTGCTCGAGCAGATGAGGACACGTCGAGCAGTCGCAGCTCTGGCCGAATCGGTCGCTCGCAGCTCGGAGGTCCCACTCGAACAGCTCCTGGCCCGAGCGACGGCCGATCCTCGGCTGCGCATCGGGTACTGGATCGACGAACCACCTCGGCTGGTCGACGCCGCCGGGTCGCCGTTCGATGCACCGATCGGACGCGACCAGGTGGCGACCACCGTCGAGCGCAACGGAGAGCCGATCGCCGTCGTCGTACACGAACGCGCCCACCATGATCGTGAGGATCTCGCGCAAGAGCTCGGACCAGCCGTGCGTCTGGCGATCGACAACGAACGGTTGCATGCCGCCTCCCTCGCTCAGATGGAAGAGCTGCGTCGCTCGCGAGCGAGGATCGTCGAGGCGTCCGATCGCGCCAGGTGGAGGATCGAACGCGATCTCCACGACGGCGCTCAACAGCGACTCCTGGCTGCGTCGTACGCGACGCGTCTGGCCGCATCCGCGGCACGAGACGCGGGTGACGAGGAGCTCCTGACGTTCTGTGCACGGGCGGTCGACGAGATCAACGAGTGCTTGAACGAGCTACGCGTCCTTGCGCACGGCATCCACCCCGCGGTCTTGACCGAAGCAGGACTCCCGATGGCCCTGCGAACGGTCGGTCTCGGTTCCGCGATCCCGGTCGAGATCGCCGGCTGCCCCGAGCTCCGGCTCGACCAGTCGATCGAGGCGGCCGCGTACGCCACGATCGTCGACGCCGTCGGCCTGTTGACCCACCACGGCGCCTCGTATGCCACCGTCGCCATCGCGAGCGAGAGTGACGAGCTCGCGATCTCGGTCGGCCACGATGGCGCGATCACACCCACCGATCTGATCGACGTCGCCGATCGAGTCGGGGCAGCAGGAGGCCATCTGGAGGTGAGCGACAACATGATCAAGGCAAGGGTCCCGTGCGCGTCGTAGTCGCCGACGACACGTTGATCACCCGTGAGGGCATCGCGCACCTGCTCCGGCAGGCCGGCCTCGACGTGGTCGCCCTCGCCGGCGACGGGGAGGAGCTACTCGCCGCGGTCGCCGAGCACCGGCCCTCCGTCGCCGTCGTCGACATCCGCATGCCGCCGACGCACACCGACGAGGGCCTGCGAGCAGCGAGTGAGATCCGAGCGTCGTTCGACTCGGTCGGCGTGCTGCTGCTGTCGCAGTATCTCGAGCCCGGCTACGCGATGCAGCTCCTGGAAGGCCAGTCGGACCGCGTCGGTTACCTGCTCAAGGAGCGGGTGTTCGATGTCACCGTGATGGTCGACGCCCTCCGACGGATCGACGCCGGCGAGACCGTCGTCGACTCGACGATCGTCTCCGCGATGCTCGCCCGGCAGCGTCGCGTGGATCCACTCGCAGCCCTGTCCAGACGCGAGCGCGAGGTGCTCGCCCTCGTCGCCGAGGGTCTGTCGAACCAGGCGATCGCGGAACGGTTGTACGTGAACGAGCGCACGGTGGAAGCGCACGTCTCGAGCGTGCTCACCAAGCTCGACATCCACGCCGATCCAGGCGCGCATCGCCGTGTGCTCGCCGTGCTCGAGTTCCTGCGAGCGTGAGCGACACGCCAACCCCGTCCCCGGCGCTGCGGTTCGATCCGTCCCGAAGACCTCACCGGACTCCCAGGCGTCCAGCAGGTCGAGGAGATCGGTCGGCGTCGAGACCACCGAGTGCGTCGGCTGGTTCCAGGTCAGGAACGACACGGGGACGAACGCCGAGGTCTCGACCGCGGCACCGTTGAGCTCGAACACCCCGTGGCGATACCCCGCGAGCAGTCCTCGGGCTGATCGTCGAGGGTGCCGGCCAACAACGAGCAGGCCGCGGCGTTCGCGTATGCCGATGACGCCGTCGGCAACGTCCGTCCACGCACGTTCCCGGGGCCAAGACGGGTACAGCTACGACTCCAACGCACAGCGGTTCGTCCTTGGTCACCTCCGTGCGTCGTGGCCCACGGTCCACTCGATGTCGGTGTCGGGTTGGTAACAGCACCAGCTGCCGGTCTTGACGGCGTTCAGGAGGTGTTGGCCGAGTGCGGGGTCGACGGCGGCGATGCGACGAACGGCGCTCCGAATGCGGTGCGTCACGGCGGCCCGGGCCCGCTCGCCTGCTCCACCACTGGCCCGTTGCCGTCCGCCGAGCCCGAATGCTTGGCTGAGTTGCTCGACGAGCGCGTCCAGCTCGATCTCGGCGCGGCTGGCGCGTTCCCAGTCGTTGGCCCCTGTCGCGTCGTCGATCTCCGTGTGCAGGTCACGCACCCGGTCCTGGTAGTGGCGGCGGGCCTGGTCGTCGAGCACGGGTCCGGGCGCACCGCCGACGTCGGCGCCACCCATCAGCTCGAGTGCGGGCACCTCCCGGCCCGGACGGCCGAGGAGGACGGCGAGGTCGAGCATTCCTTTGACGTGGCGCACCGACGACGATCTTCCGCGGAAGGTCACACGCCACGCGTCACCCTCCCTCCACAGGACATTGTCCGGTTCGGTCGCCGGTCGCTGTGGGATGGCGGGTCGCGGCCCGTCGTCGGCAAGCAGCAACCGGTCGAGATCCGCCCAGGCAACGGCCCCTAGTGTCTCGTGCATTGCCAGCGCGGCGCGCCCATGGGCGATCGCGTCGTCGTGGCGGCCGAGGGCAGCGGCGAGCACGGCGAGGTGATGGTCGACGGCGCCGCCGTAGCCGATGCAGCCGCCGTAGACGAGGTGATGACCGGCCAGCGGCCGCAGCCAGTCGTACACCTCGGCCTGCTGGGCCTCGCTCCCGACGGCGGTGACTGCTTCGGTGATGATCACCGGCATCCAGCCGTCGTGGCGGCGCACACCGTGGCGGCGATCGTGATCGAGGGAGTAGCCGGCCAAGACCGACCTGGCATCCGTCAGGTTGCCCCGGGCGGTGAGCAGTACCGCCCGGATCGGGGGCCAGTGGCCGGGCGGGACCCAATGCCCTTCGGTCATGAAGTCCGCCCAGTCGCCTCGGAAGCGGGCCAGTTCCCACAGCAGCGTGTCGCGCACCCCCCACGTGTCGGGTTCGCCGATCTCCTCGCCCAACTGAGCGGCGGCGCTTCCGAGATCCGCTGCCTCGTCGAACTGACCGGCGAGGAGTGCAACGACGGCCCGGCGCGACAGCGCTCCCCACCGGCCGCGGGCGTGTCCGAGGTCCTCAGCGATGCGGCAGTAGCGCTCGAGTTCGTGCATCGCTGACGGCTCGCCGAGCTCGAGCAGCGCTGTCGCGTGCAGCAACTGGGCCTGAGCAAGCAGCTCGCGGTCACCTGCGAGCCGAGCGAGATCGAGCATCTCGGCGACGATCGGGAGACGTCCGTCGGCTGATCCAACCCACCAACTGGTGTCGTGGAGTCCGAGCAGGCAGAACGCGAGCGTCGCCGGGTCGTCGACCGAGCGTGCGACCGTCACGGCGTCGGCGGCGACGGTCCGGGCCTGGTCGTCCGTGGTCGGGTCCCACGTGTGGTGAAGCTCGCGGGCGAGAGCGGCCAGCGCCCGGGCCCGCAGGGGCGAGGCCTGGTCGGCCAGGCCACTCACGGCCTCCTCGAGCAGTCTCACGTTCTGATGGTGTGACAGACCGCTCAGCGAGCCGAGCCGATGGATGCCGACGGCGGCCTGGGCGAGACCGTCGCTGTCACCGAGCCGGCGTGCCACGTCGACCGCCTCCTCGAGCACCTGGCGGGCGGCCTTCGCGTCGCCGGCGTGATCGAGCGCGCCACCCAACGACAGCAGCAGGGCGAGCCGGAGACCGGGATCGGAGTGGTCAGCCAGTGGCAAGGCGGCCAGCGCCCGACGTAGATGGTCGGCGGCATCCTCGAACGCCAGCTGGTTGATCGCCTCGGCCGCCGCCTGCTGCGAGCGCCGGACCGCCTCGGTCGCCGCAGGCCGCAAGCCCAGTGACGCAGCCGCGACATAGTGCGCAGCGATGGGAGCGAGCGGTAGCGCGACTCCATCGGACCTGAGCGTGTCGAGCGAGCGCGCCACGGTGAGGTGCAGCTGCGCCTTGGTCGCCGGACTCAACAGTGCGCTGATCACCTCTCGGAAGAGCTCGTGGCCGAAGACGAGAGGAGACAGCTCGTCGAGACCTGGGGTCAAGATCCTCGCCTGCACGGCCTCGGCGACGAGGTCGCCGAGGTCGTCGCGCCCACCGACCGCGAGGGCGAGGGCGTCGAGGCGTACCTCGGCGCCGAGGACAGCGGCGACGTCGAGCATGGCGCGACACGCCGACGAGAGGTGGGCGAGCCGTTGGGCAAGCACCTGGCGGACCCCGCCTGGCACAGGGACGGACTCACTGGCAGCGGGCGGCCCGGCGGCCACCAGAAGCGTGAGCTCGCGAAGGAACAACGGGTTGCCGCCAGCTCGCTGCACGACGTTGGACACGGCACCGGGCTGAAGGCGGCCGGCAGCCACCGCTGAGGCCAAGTCGGCGGCATCATGCGCGGCGAGTCCTTCGAGGGTGACCACTTCGTTGCTGGCCATCAGCCGGGCGAGCGACGGGGTGGCGTCGACATCGCGAAACGCCCCGGCGATCAGGATTCGGGTGCGCTGCACGTGACGGGACAGGAAGGACAGCAGTGCGAGTGTGGCCTCGTCGGCCCAGTGCACGTCGTCGACGATGACCAACAAGCCCTGGGGCGTGGAGGCGTCTATCAGCTGGGAGCGGACGGCGTCGAACAGCGCGAATCGATCGACGGTCCCGTCGCCGACCGCGTGGGGACGATCGGTCAACGACCCGACCTCGGACACCGGGCCGGCGCTGTCGTCGAGCTCGCGCAGGACCTGCGTCCACGGCCAGAACGCAGGGGCCATCGACTCCTCCCAGCACTGGCCCCATGCCACCCTCACCGATCGGTCCGCGGCATGGTCGGCCAGCGCGCCGAGGAGGGCCGTCTTGCCGATCCCTGGTTCACCGGCGACGAGCACCACCCTGCCCCGCCCGTGCACGGCATCGTCGAGCGCGCCGTGCAGCCGGTCGAGGGGACCGTCCCGGCCGACGAGGTGCCGACTGCTCTCCACGTCTGCAGAGTCTCGTCGATCCAGCCGCCGATTCACATCGTGAAGCACGTCGTCACGCCAAAGGGATGAAGACCAACAACCCCACGACCAAACCGGAGACGACCATGCCCACGTACCGCCAGCAGTTGCGTCGACGCCCGACCGACGCGATGCTCCTCACCGGCACCGACGATCACCACATCGGTGACATCGTCGAAGCCCGTGGCTCGGGGGTGCGGTCATGAGCCGCGCCCACGAGCACCATGTGCTCCCCGCCAACGGTCCCGACATCGCCTACCACGTCACCGGCGACGCTCACGGCCGTCCCCTCGTGCTCCTCCACGGCCTGTCGGCGAACAGCACCAGCTGGACGCCGGTCATCGAACGCACGGCCGCGCAGTGGCGTGCTCACGCACTCGACTTCCGGGGCCACGGACGATCGGACCGCACTCCCGGCCGCTATCGCCTCGCCGACTATGTCGACGACGCCGAACGACTGCTCGAGCTGATCGGCGAACCCGCTGTCGTCATCGGCCACTCGCTCGGTGCCATCGTCGCCGCCGCACTCGCCCAGGACCGTCACCCTCTCGTCGCCGCAGTGTTCCTCGAGGACCCGCCCCTCTACGTCGTCGCACCGCAGGTGTTCTGCGACACCGGCCTGGCCCGAGGATTCGGCGTGCTTCTCGACCACATCGAACGTCTGCAGGCTGACCAAGCAGCGGTCGGGACCTATCGGGATCTGCTTGCGGCGTCGCCGCACCCGGGTGGAGGTCGCCTCGGCGACCACCGCCACGCCGACGCCCTGGGGTCCCGGGCCGCCGGACTGATGCACGTCGATCCCGCAGCGATCAGGGCGGTGCTCGACGGTACGACCTTCGTCGCCTTCGACCCCGATCGGCCCTTGCACCGCCCCGCGGTGATCGTGCGGGCCGACCCGGCCTACGACGCCGCGTTCCGCCCCGCTGACGAGCGGCGGCTGCACCAAACGTCTCCCGACGTGGCGGTCATCCCCATGCCGGGAGCCGGCCACAACATCCGTGGTGACCGAGCGGCCCGACATCACTATCTGAACGCCCTCTCCGACTTCCTCACCCGACAAGCCCCCACGACCATGGAGATCCGATCATGACCACCATCCCACCGATCACCGAACAACTCCTGCCCTTGGCCGACGGCCGCCGACTCCGCTTCGCCCGCCGCGAAGCCGGCACTCCCACCGTCGTGTTCGTCCATGGCTGGCCCGACTCGTGGCGCTCCTTCCAACCAGTGCTCGACGCCCTCCCGCCCACCGTCGGGGCGGTCAGCGTCTCCCTGCGCGGCTTCGGTGGATCAGACGCGCCCCCCGACGGCTACACACCCGACGACTTCGTCGATGACGTCCTCGCCGTCGTGGAGCACGTCGGCGTCACCGCGGCGGTGTTCGTCGGGCACTCGATGGGCACCCTCGTCGTCCAACGTCTCGCTGCGGCGCATCCCGAGATCGTGAACGGCCTCGTCCTGATCGGCGGGCTCAACCGGCTCCCCGACGACGTGTTCGACGAGGTGTGGTCCGTCGTGAAGGACCTCGCCGACCCGATCAGCGAGCGGTTCGTCCGCGAGTTCCAGGCGAGCACGCTCGCTGCACCCATCCCCTCCGGCTTCTTCGACCAACTGGTCACCGAGAGCCTCAAGGCTCCCGCCCGGGTCTGGCGAGCTGCCTTTGCCGGCCTGCGAACCATGCCCCGTGCCGGCGACACGCTGATCACCGCCCCGACCTTGCTCGTGTGGGGCGATCAGGACGCGCTGGTGCCACGCTCTGAGCAGGAGCTCCTCCTGTCGGCGATCCCCGACAGCCGCCTCGTCGTCTATGAGGGCGCGGGCCACAGCCCGAACTGGGAGCGGCCCGAGCGCGTCGCCCACGACATCGACGCGTTCCTCCACACAGCGGTCGAACACACGGGCGTAGCGTGAGCCGACCGCTCGCGTCGCCACGGCTCGCCCAACCGCTCTGCAGGCGACACGCCGTCACGAGTTGCATCGTTCCGGTCGGTGTCGGTCGCGCCGGGCGAGATCGCAGGCACCAGGCGGGCGATCAGCGGGCGGGGCGACGCTCAGATGCCGAGGGTGTTCCAGGGTCCCCAGATCGCCACGGTGAGCGCCGAACCGGTGTTGAGGTTGCAGTACATCGTCGTGCCGTTCGGGCTGAAGCAAGCTCCGGCGAACTCGACAGCGGGGATGTCGTACCGCTGGGCGAAGGTCGTGAGCCCGCCCCACTTGTTCAGCGCCTGCAGACGGTTCGGGCCCGAGTTGTCCTCGCAGAGGATCAGCGTGCCGCGAGGGCTCGCTGTGACGTTGTCCGGTAGGCGGAGGTCGGCGGTGCTCGTCGACTGGTAGACGACCTCGAGGATCCCGCGGTTGGGATGGAACGCCCACACCTGTCCGGTGCCGCGGCCGAAGCCACCTCGACCCTCGGCGGATGCGAACCAGTCCACCGGCTCGGGATCTCCGCCGCCCTGTGTCGCGGTGAAGTACACGACACCCTTGTCCCAGACGATGCCCTCGAGGCGGCTGAAGACCGCACCACCTGCGTCCCAGCCCTGCTCCGCGATGTTGACGATCGCACGATTGTTGATCGTGGTCGGCAGACCGTTGACCATCGGGAACACGGGGTTCGGTTCGTCGATGCGAACCCAACGGACCTGGTAGCGGGTGCCGCGCTGCTGATCGCCGGAGAGATTGGCCGCGCCACCTTCGACACCGAGCATCCACAACGTCCCGCCGTCCTCGATCCGCTTGGCCCGACGCGGGTCGACCGGTGGGTCGTACCGGTAGAGCCCGCTGCCGTAGCCGAAGTTGTCCTCCGTGAGGTAGATCGAGCCGGTGATCGGGTCGAAGACCGCCGCCTCGTGGGCGAAGCGTCCGGCATGGGTGATCGGCTCAGCGGTCGCCACCCCATCGGCGGGCACGTCGAAGATGTAGCCGTGTGTCTTGGTGAGCCGGGCGTTCTGGACGTACGTCTCGGCGGGAGACGGTGTCGGGATGTTGCGCGTGAAGTCGTCGAAGACGTCGGGGCCGTTGACCGTCTCCTCGCACGAGATCCAAGTCCCCCACGGCGTCGAGCCCCCTGCGCAGTTCATCTGGGTGCCGGCCAGTGCCGGCCAGGTGCGCTCGACGTTGCCGTGCAGGTCGACGAGCACGTAGGTGTTCCCGCCGCGCGCGGCACTGTCGTACATGGGCACGCCAGGGGCGTTCGTGTAGGCACCCGTGGAACCGTTGACCTCGTGGTTTCGGATGAGCAGCACGCGCCCTCCACCGGCACCGAAGGCGCCCATGCCATCGTGGTTCCCGGGAAGGTTGCCACCGAACGCCATGGGGATGCCGGTGGGGTCGAACGACCGGTAGGCGAAGCCCGGCGGCAACGACAGCCGCTCGATGCCGTCGCGCAGATCGGCGACCGGGGCCAGCGTGGGCGCCGGCACCGGTGGACCGGCCGCGCTCACCGTTCGGGCCAAGAAGCCCTGGAACGGTCCTCCCAGCGCTGCGCCGGCTGCGACGGCACCAGAGCCCTTCAGAAACGATCGGCGGTCCACGCCCATGTCAGATCCTCCCCAGAATCGACCCATCGAGGTACCCCGCCGCACCAGAACCTAGCCCACCCGTTCGGCCCACCGCCAGAGGACACCTCCGAGTCATCCATGGTTCACCCGTACCCAGTTCGCCGGGGCGGAAACAGGACGACGCAGGCCGCGACGACTGCGAGCGTGGTCGTCCGCCGGCCTGAGCGGCGCAGCGCCGGGAGCTCGCGCGCGGGCCCGACGGTGGATGTGTTGGTCGTGGGATCGTTCACGGTGATCATGTCCTTCGGGTGGAGGCTCTGGGTCAGGTGACGTCGCGCTGCAG
>DATHUU010000148.1:0-13786 GCA_035461925.1 Ilumatobacter sp. | reverse complement strand
CGATCGGTCGAGGAGAAGCCGTACCGGTCATCGCCGAAGCCGCCGTTCATGACGTCGACGTTGCAGCAGGAGGGCGGCCGCAAGCTCCGCCTGTCGTCGTCCCAGGTGATGCGCGTGGCACAAGGCCTGTACGAGCGAGGCTTCATCACGTACATGCGAACCGACTCGGTCACGCTGAGCGACGAGGCGATGCGTGCCACGCGCGCCGCGGTGGAGTCCGCCTACGGGAAGAACCACCTCTCGCCACAACCCAAGCAGTACACGTCGAAGTCGAAGAACGCGCAGGAGGCCCACGAGGCGATCCGGCCGACGACGCCGTACCGCCCCCCCAACCAGGTGAGCGCCGAGCTGAACAGCCAGGAGCTCGCGCTCTACCGGTTGATCTGGCAGCGCACCCTCGCTTCGCAGATGGCCGATGCGACCGGTGTGACGGTCAGCGTCCGGTTGGGTGCCGTCGCGACGCACCCCGACCTCCCACACGACACCGACTGCGAGTTCGGCGCATCGGGCACCACGATCACCTTCCCCGGATACCGCGCCGTGTACGTCGCGTCCGACGCCGACGACGGCACGAAGGAGGCGTTGCTCCCACCCTTGACCGCAGGCGATACGGTCCCGGTCGAGTCGCTCACGCCCAACGGCCACACCACCTCACCCCCGGCGCGCTACACGGAGGCGTCGCTCGTGAAGCGCCTGGAGGAGCTCGAGATCGGGCGGCCGTCGACGTGGGCGTCGATCATCCAGACCATCCAAGATCGGGGCTACGTGTGGAAGAAGGGCCAGGCCCTCGTGCCGACCTGGACCGCGTTCGCCGTGGTCGGATTGCTCGAGCAGCACTTCGCCGACCTGGTCGACTACGACCTCACGGCCAAGATGGATGCCGACCTCGACGAGATCGCGGGCGGCCGCCAGCACAAGGACCAGTGGCTGCAGCGCTTCTACTTCGGCGACGACGACGACCAGCTGCCTGGGCTCAAGCGGATCGTCGAGGAGAACCTCGACAAGATCGACGCCGCGGAGATCAACACGTTCCCGCTCGGCACCGACCCCGACGGACAGCTGATCGTGGTCAAGCCGGGCAAGTACGGGCCGTACGTGAAGCGCGGCGACGACACCGCCAGCGTCCCCGATGATCTCCCTCCCGACGAGCTCACCGTCGCCAAGGCGGGCGAGTTGCTCGCCCTGCCGAAGAGCGACGAGCCGATCGGCGAGCTCGATGGCTACCCGGTGTACGCGAAGAACGGTCGCTACGGTCCGTACGTGCAGTGGGGCGACCCCGACGACCTGCCGCCCGGCCTCGACAAGCCGAAGATGTCGTCGCTGTTCCGGACGATGAGCCTCGACCGGATCACGATGGACGATGCCGAGAAGCTCCTCCAGCTCCCCCGCTCGCTCGGACAGGACCCGGTCGACGGCAAGGAGATCGTGGCGAACAACGGTCGTTACGGCCCGTACATCGTGAAGGAGAAGGACTTCCGGTCGCTCGACTCGGAGGACCAGCTGTTCGAGATCGACCTCGTCCGGGCGTCGGAGATCTTCAAGCTGCCCAAGGTGTTCAAGCGCGGCAGCGCGAACATGGCTGCCAAGGGCCCGCTCAAGGAATTCGGTGTCGACCCGATCAGCGAGCGCCCGGTCGTGGCCAAGGACGGTCGCTTCGGCGTGTACGTCACCGACGGCGAGACGAACGCGTCGATCGGCAAGGGCGACCGGATCGAGGAGATGTCCCCGGAGCGGGCCTTCGAGCTCTTGGCGATCCGACGCGAACAGGTGGCGGCCAAGGGTGGACCGGCCAAGAAGCCCGCCAAGCGCGCCGCCAAGCGTGCCGCCAAGAAGAGCACGGCCAAGAATTCGGCCGCCAAGAAGCGCGCCTGAGTCGACGGTCTCGCCCGGGCCTGCTCGCCCCCGTGACGACGACCTCGGCCGATCGATACCGCTCCGCAGCCCTCGTGCTCCACGACGTGGCGAAGCCGGGCATCGATCTCGACACCGTCGCCGCGGCCGTCGGCGACCTCCTCGCCGCCTCTCCCCAGGTCGAGATCCGCTACCCCGACGCCGCCACCGTCTGACGCGACACGACGTACGCGGACGAGCCCGGACCGGGGGCACGATCCGGGCTCGTTCGATCGATCGGGAGATGATCGGGGTTGGCCGTCACTCCTCCACGATGAAGGCGGTGACCATGCCGAACATGCCGTCGTCGCGCTCGGCGTGGGTGAGGATGTGGCAGTGCCAGGCCCACACACCCGGGTCGGTCAGCTGGTACAGCACCGTGTACCGCTCGCCGGGGGCGACGTTGATCGTGTCGCCCGGCACCGGCACGAGGAGCTCCTTGCCGTCCTTGGCGATGATCCACCCCAACGGCTGGTGGAGGTGCATCGGGTGCGCCTGCAAGCCCTCGTTCTGGTAGTGCACCATGATCGTGTCGCCGATCTTGCCGCTGTACGGCTGGGTCGCCGGGAAGCTCTTGCCGTTCAGGGTCAGGCCGATGACGCCGGCATCGTTGAGCACCATCTGGATCTCCTGGTCCGGTGTCGCCTTGAACCCCTGGTCCAGGAGCACGTCTGGCGTCTGCATCTGGCCGATCGTCACGGCACCGAACAGCCCGTCGAGCACCTGGCTCGCACCGTTGTGGGAGTGGTAGATGCCGACCGCCGGCTCGAGCGCCTCGAACTCGTAGACGAACTCCTCACCGGGCGGGACCGCGTCCTGCGTGTACGGCGGCACGCCGTCCATCGAGTTCGGGACCCGCACGCCGTGCCAGTGGATCGTCGTCGGGGTGGGGAGCTCGTTCGTGAAGTTGATGCGGATCTTGTCGCCGACCTCGGCACGGATCTCGGGGGCGGGCACGGTGCCGTTGTACGTGTAGGCCTCGACGACCTTGCCCGGCTCGACCTCCCAGTCGGCGAGCATCGCCGTGACCTCGAAGACCTTGTAGCCGTCGTCGCTCATCGTCCACTCGAGCGGCTGGCCGCCGAACTCGCCCTTCTCTTCGGTGATGAAGCGCAACGCCCGCTCGTCCATCGCCGTCTGCATCTCCTCCCACGAGTCGAAGCCGTGCAAGTGGTCTCGCCCGCTGTCGCCGGTGTCGGTGCCGGTGTAGGCGCCCGGCTCGGCGTTCATGATCACGTGGAGGTTGCCGGTCATCCCCGCGTCGGCGTGACCGGAGATCTCACAGAGCATCGGGTACACGCCGACCCCGAGCTCGCCGAGCGGGAGGTCCTGCGACTCGCCCGGCTGCAGGTCGCGGGTCTTGGTCCCCATGATCGAGATGTTGTGCACCTGCGAGTCGACGTTGGTGACCCGGACGATCACCTCACCCGGCGGCGCCATGATGTGCTGCGGGGAGAACACGAGCGCCCCGAGCTCCATCTCGATGATCGACGCCTCGCCGGAGCCATCGCCGGCGCCGGCTGCCTGCTCCGTCGACGACCCGACGCGGCCGAGTGCGAAGAAGCCGAGCACCAGTGCGGCCACGGCGAGCGCCATGGCGAGCCAATTGAGAAAGGAACGGTCGTCCGAGGTCATGGCGGCCAGTCTGGGGGTTCGCTTGCGAGGGCAAGTAGGGACCACCGGCGGCGCGATTCGGGACCAAAGTCCCGAACTCGATCAGAACGGGGCGTACCAGCGGAGCACGGCGCCCTTGCCGCCAGGGCCGGATTCGAGCGTGCAGTCCCCGCCGAACGTCGCCGCCCTGCCCTTCAGGTTGGCGAGCCCGTGCCCGCCACGCAGCGCGTCGGCGTCCTCGGGCGGTCCGACGCCGTTGTCGGTCACCGTCATCACGACTCGGTCGTCGACGATCTCGACCTGGACCTGCGCCGACGACGCGCCGGCGTGACGGGCCACGTTGCCGAGTGCCTCACGCATCGAGGCCACCATCTCGGTACGGATCTCGTCCGACAACGCCGACTCGACGGGACCGCCCATCCGGAGCGCCGGCGTGAACCCGAGGACCCGACTCGCCTGGGCCATGACGTCGGCCAACTCTTGACCGAGCGCCCCGCGATGGCCCGCCGAACCCAGCGTGAACACGATCGTTCGGACCTCGGAGATGATGCGGTCGATGTCGTCGATGATCGACTCGAGCTTGCCCGCCGTCTCCGCGTCGGCCGCGAGCGCCGTGGCCTGCACGCCGAGCCCCATGCCGTAGAGGTGCTGGAGGACGACGTCGTGGAGGTCGCGGCCGATCCGCTCACGCTCGCCGACCAGGGCGAGCTGCTCGTGCGCCGTGGCGAGCCGGCGTTGGTTCTCCAGTCGATCGGTGATGTCTCGCACCGCGGTGATCACGTACTCGCGGCCGTGGTCGAACGGGCTGAGCGAGATCTCCACCGGAACCGACAGCCCGTCGGAGCGCTGCAGCGCCAGTTCGAGCCCCGCCCCCATCGGACGCTGCGTGGGGTGATGGTTGTACCCCTCCCGCATCTGCGCGTGGCTCCCCCGCACCGCGGCCGGCACCAGCTCCTCGACCTGCCGTCCGGCCAGGTCGTCGTGGCCGCTCAACGCGTGCATCGACCGGTTGGCGTAGACGATCGTGCCCGCGTGGTCGACGATGAGGACGCCATCCGGTGCCAGCTCGACGGCTTGTGCCAAGAGGGCCAGGTCCGGGGTGGTGTGCTGCTCGGACACGGGGCCACCGTACCGCCCGACCGGTCTGCCCGACGGTAACGGCGTGACCAAGGTCCCTTGTTGGAGCGCATCGGATGCGTGTAGCACTGTCCGAATGGCCGACCAGATCACCGCGTTCCTGATGGACGATCACGAAGTCGTCCGCCAGGGCGTCCGCGCGCTGCTCGAGTCGACGGGCACCATCAAGGTGGTCGGGGAGGCGTCCAACGCCGCCGAGGCCCTCGCCCGGATCCCTGCCGTTCGCCCCGATGTGGCGATCCTCGACGTCCGGGTCCCCGACGGCAACGGCATCGAGGTGTGTCGCGAAGTGCGCAGCACGGTCGGGACCAACTGCCTGATGCTCACGTCCTACAGCGACGACGAGGCCCTGTTCGAGGCGATCATGGCCGGGGCCGCCGGCTACGTGCTGAAGCAGATCCGCGGCAGCGAGCTGCTCGACGCGGTCCAGCGCGTCGCCAGGGGCGAATCGCTGCTCGATCCTGCGATCACGGGCAAGGTGCTCCAACGGTTGCGCACCCCCTCCGAGGAGGACGAGCGCCTCGCCCGGCTGACGCCACAGGAGCGACGGATCCTCCACTACATCGCCGACGGGATGACGAACCGGCAGATCGCGAACGAGATGCACTTGGCCGAGAAGACGATCAAGAACTACGTCTCGAACATGCTCACCAAGCTCGGCATGGAGCGCCGCACCGAGGCCGCCGTCTTCGCCACCAAGCTGGAGATGACCGGCCACCCGATCGAAGGCTGACGTGGGCGACCAGCGGCTGGGTAGGGTGCCTGGCCGATGCCGGTCTACATCGCGTTCGAGGGCGCCGAGGGGTGCGGGAAGAGCACCCAGGCCCGCCGGCTCGCCGACGAGCTCGGTGCGGTCCTGACCAGGGAGACCGGTGGGACCACGATCGGGCGTCGGCTCCGCGAGATCCTGCACGACACCGACGTGACCGATCTCGACGACCACGCCGAAGCGCTGATCGTCGCCGCCGACCGGGCGCAACACCTCGCCGAGGTCGTCCGTCCGGCGCTCGTCGCCGGCCGCGACGTCGTGAGCGACCGGAGCGTGTACTCGACGCTCGCCTATCAGGGCTACGGCCGCGGCCTCCCGGTCGACGAGGTGCGGGCCGTCAACGAGTGGGCGATCCGTGACACGTGGCCCGACCTCGTCATCCTCCTCACCGTGCCGGCTTCGGTCACCGCTGAGCGGATGAGTCGTCGGGAGCTCGACCGGTTCGAGCAGGCGGGCGACGAGTTCCACGCCCGTGTCGACGCCGGCTTCGCCGAGATGGCCGGCGCCGACCCGGAGCGCTGGGTGGTGATCGACGCGTCGGGTCCGATCGACGCCGTCTCGCGTCAGATTCGCCACGCCGTACGGAAGCGACTGGGCAGATGAGCATGGTCTCCAACCCGGGTTCGATCTGGGACGACGTGGTCGGTCAGGCATCGGCCGTCGATCGTCTGCGGCTGGCGGCCGAGCAGCCGGTGCACGCGTACCTGTTCGTCGGACCGGCTGGCTCCACGAAGCAGGAGGCGGCGCGAGCGTTCGCAGCCCTCCTCCTGGCCGGCGCCGACGATCCGACGCAGCGCGACGTCGACCTCGTCCTGCGAGGTGAACACCCCGACGTGAAGGAGATCGCCCGAAGTGGGCCGGCGATCTCGTTCGAGCAGGCACGCGAGATCGTTCGCACCGCCTCGCTCGCACCATCGGAGGGCGATCGCAAGGTCATGATCCTCGAGGAGTTCCACCTGCTCCGACCCGAGGGTGCCGCGCTCCTGCTGAAGACGATCGAGGAGCCGCCGGCGTCGACGACGTTCCTGATCCTCGCCGACTTCATCCCGCACGACCTGATCACGATCTCCTCGCGGTGTGCCCGGATCGACTTCCGGCTCGTCGACGAACAGCACATCGCGGACCGGCTCGTGAGCGAGGGCGTCGACCCCGATTCGGCCGCCGAGGCCGCCGCCGCGTCGGCCGGCAACCTGGACCGCGCCAGGGTGCTCGCCGCCGACCCCGAGCTGGCAGCGCGCCGCCGGGCGTTCGCCGAGGTCCCCCATCGGCTCGACGGCAACGGAGCCACCGTGATGCAGGTCGTCGACGAGCTGACGGCGGTGATCGAAGCCGCGGCGGGCCCGCTCGCCGACCGCCACACCGGCGAGGTCGCCGAGCTCGACGAGCGGATCGCCCGCTATGGCGAGCGCGGCAGCGGCAAGAAGACGCTCGACGAGCGCCACAAGCGCGAGCTCCGACGCCATCGCACCGACGAGTGGCTCGCAGGTTTGACGGTCATGGCGGGTACATATCGGGACGCACTCGTGGCCGGACAGGTCCAGCGACCCGACGCGATCGCCGACGCCGTGACCCGCATCCACCAGGCGATGGAAGCGTTCGAGCGCAACCCCAACGAGGCGCTGCTCCTGCAGGCGTTGCTGTGGTCGTTGCCGGTGCTCTGATCTGATCAGTGGGATGTCACCCGACCGGGTGAAATGCGGTCGTTTCGGCACAAGTTGATGGATGCGGTCGGGCCGCCGGGGGTAGACACACCTCTCGACCCATGTCCACCCAGGATGGGGCACCCGAGGAGGCAGACTCGATGCTCGACCACTCCCTTCACCCACGGACAGCCCGGCGCCGGACACTCGGCGTGGTCCTCGCTGTCACGCTCGCCGCCGCGGCGTGCGGCGGCGACGACGACGACACGGCCGGCGACGACATCGCAGCGTCGACGACCGACGCTCCGGCGACGGAGACCACAGCCGTCTCGACCACCGAGGCACCGGCTGCCGCCCAACCCACGACCGAACCCACCACCGCCACGACGGAACCTGCCACGGAGACCACCGGCGACACGACCGCTGACGATTCGGGCGACTCGATCGAGACGGCTGCGACCGAGGCGTTCTGCCAAGCGGTGATCGAGACACAGGGGGTGCTCACCACCGGGCCCGAGGTCGACTTCGAGTCGGCGACCGGCGACGAGATCGCAGCTGCCATGGAGGAGTACGGCGGTCGTCTCCTGCCGGTGCTCGACGCGCTGGCCGGCGCGGTCCCGGACGAGGTGGCCGACGACGTCGATGCACTCAGCGGCGTGCTGCGCGATTCGCTCGAGTCGGGTGTCGAACCGTTCAACGAGCCGGAGTTCGTCGAGGCCGACCGCAACATCGACGCCTACATGATCGACAACTGCGGTTACGAGATCGTCACCGTGGAAGCCGTCGACTACCGCTTCGAGGACGTTCCCGACTCGGTCGAGGCCGGCACCGTGGGGTTCGAGTTCCGCAACAACGGCACCGAGGTGCACGAGATGGTCCTCTTCCGCATCGCCGACGGTGTCGAGCTCTCCGTCGACGAGCTCCTCGAGCTGCCGGAGGACGAGGCGGACAGCATGGTCGAGTTCCGCGGTGTCGCGTTCGCCCCCTCGGGCGAGGAGGACGTGACGTTCGCCTCGCTCGAGCCGGGTCGCCACGTGATCCTCTGCTTCATCCCGACCGGCACCACGAGCATGGACATGCTCGAGGGTGACGCGCCACCCGACGGCCCACCGCACTTCACGCAGGGCATGGTGCACGAGTTCGAGGTGACCTGACGTCCGGCCGCCGGATCCGTCAGAGGGCGACGAGCGCCTGCTCGTAGTAGGCGGCGAGCCGACGCAGCTGGTCGCCGCCGTCCCCGCTGAACGAGGGCCCGTGCATGCACGCCAACGTCGTCGGCGTGAGATCGGCGAGGCCTCGGATCGTCGGGGCGGTCGCCGACCCGATCGACGTGAAGTGGAACGCCTCCTCGCCGACGATCGCGCCGTCGAGCAGGTCATCCGCCACCGCGGGACCATCACCCATCGCGGTGAACAGGTCGCCGGCGAGCAGCGTCCCGGTCGTCTCGTCGAACCACAGCCCGCTCTCCCAGTTGTGCGGCACGTGGGGAGTCGGGAGGAACCGGAGACGGTGGCCCCCGATGTCGAGCGGATCGCCGGCGACGACCGGCGGCCGGTCGGCCAGGTCGTTGAGCGACACGTTGCAGGCGAGCTCGCCGTGGGTGACCGCGGCGTGCGGTGCCGCGGCGAGGAGCTCGTTCATCGCCCCACACTCGTCGGCTTCGACGTGCGCGAACGAGATCCACCGCAGACGCTCGATCCCGCCGAGAAGACGACCGACGGCGTCGCTGACCAGCGGGAACAGCGCCCGCATGCCGGTGTGGAAGAGGAATGGCTCCTCGCCGCGGATCAGGAACTGGTTGAACGCGAACCCGGCGGGTGGAGCGACGTCGGGGATGTGGGTGGACAGCCGGAACACGTCCGGTGCGATCTCGTCGACTCGGGTCTCCATGGTGATGCTCCTCTGATTCGGCCGGATGGCCGTTGGTCGTGATGCAGCGAGCATCACATCGACCCGACGCCCCCACATCGGGGGATCCCCCTACTCCGACCCGGACGTCGCGATCCGCGCTGCCGTGGCCACGGCGGCGGCCTCGGCTCGGGTCCGCACCCCGAGCTTGGCGAACACCCGTCCGACGTGGTGTTCCACGGTCCGAGGCGACAGGTACAAGCGGGCCGCGATCTCGGGCACGGACGAGCGCCGGCTCGGCCGCGCGCGACATCGTGTCCAGCTGGGCGCACGCCTCAGCGGCGGCGTCGATCGCGCCGAGCGCGAGCTCGCACTCGACGAGCTGCGCGAGCAGGGGCGCGCCGCGGGCCACGTCGCCGACGAGCTGTGCGAGGGACCGCCGCAGCACTGCGCGGCCGAGGGCGTGATCACCACGCGCCGAGTGCACGAGCGCCAGCGCACCGCCGGCGACGACGTGGCCCTCGTGGGGCGCGAGCAGGGCGGCCGCTTCGTCGACACGCCCTTGGTGCACCCTGATCTCCGCCAGGCGGGCTGCGGCGTCGACGCGATGGATGACGCTGACCGAGGCGTCCGGGCCGAGCGCTTCGATGATGACCTGTTCGGCCTCGGGCCAGCGGCCGGCGGCGAAGAGCACACCGCCGTAGGCGACGTTGCAGTGCGTCCCCAGGATCTTCGGCCGGCCACCGCTCGGTTCGAGGACGAGACGATGGGTGAACCGAACGAGCTCTGCCGCCCGCGCAACGTCACCGGCGCGGTCGCACGACGACAGCAGCGCGCAGAGGGTGGTGCCGGTGATGTACCGATCGTGGACCTCGGTCAGGGCGGCGAAGGCCTCGTCGAGCCGGCGGAACCCGGCCCGGATGTGACCCTGGCTGACGAGCGCCAGGCCGCCGTCCGCGAGCGCTCGAACCTCCAACCCGGCGTCCCCGTGCTCCACGGCGATACGACGGGCGCGCTCGGCGCTCGCCAGCAGATCGTCGACGTCGGGACGATCACACGCGATCATCGCGAGCTCGAGGTATCCCCACTCGACACATGGCCCGACCTCCTCGAGGAACCGCCGCGCCCGCTCCAGCCAGCCCCGTCCGGCCGCCGGGTTGCCGAGGATGCTCCAATGCAGCTCGCTCAATCGGATCGCAACCCTCGCCGCGTCGCGTAGCCGGCCGCGGTGTCGGTATCCGTCGACGGCCGCCGCCCACTCCCGGCTGGTCACGTCCATGCGATCGTCGGCGTGGGCGATCGCGCCGAGGAGCTCATGGGGCTCGGGGCAGTCCTCTACGGCGAGCGCCTGCTGCAGGAGATCGACCGCCTCGTCGACCGCACCCCGCTCGATGGCGAGCTCCGCTCCCGCCACGAGCGTTCGCACGTCGCCGCTCATCACAGCGAGCTTACGCCGTCGCGATCATGCGCCGAGCCGTGAGCGCGCTGTCCACGTCAGGCCCGACGTCCACACCGGCCTGAACCGCTCCGGCACTCCCGAGGGCTCATGCCCGAACCGGCGTCGGTACCAGCGTTCTGCACCGCTACGCTGCAGCCCCGCAGTTCTGGTCGGCAACCCGGGAGGTTCTCTGCCAGCCTTTTCGACCGGTCCCGCCCAGGCCGCCGCCATGCACGACGCTCACGTCATCGCGCGGCGGACCTCGTCGACGATCCGGTCGACGGACGGGATCGCGAGATCCTCGAGGTTCTCCGCGGCCGGCAGGGGGATGTGTGGCGTGGTGATGCGCACGATCGGTCCGTCGAGGTCCCAGAACACCTCGTCGGCGACGATCGACGCGATCTCCGCTCCCCAACCACAGAGCCGAGGATTCTCCTCGACGGTGAACAGCCGTCCGGTCGAAGCGACCGATGTCAGGATCGTGTTGGTGTCGAGCGGCATCAGGCTCCGGACATCGATTACGGTCGCCTCGATACCCTCGGCGGCGAGGCGCTCGGCGGCCTCGAGCGCACGGGGCACCATCAGCGCGAGGGCGACGATCGTGCAGTGGCCACCCTCGCGGAGCGTGCGGGCGGTGCCGAGCGTGTCGACGATCTCGCCGTCGGGGACATCCTGCTTGGTGGCGAGCAGGGCCTTGTGCTCGAAGAACAGCACCGGGTCGGGGTCGCGGACGGCCGCCGCCATCAGTCCGACCACGTCGAGGGCCGAAGACGGGGCGACGATCTTGATGCCCGGCACCGCCATCGCCCAGTTCTCGACGCTCTGGGAGTGCTGGGCACCGAACCGCACCGCACCACCGTTGCCCGAACGGATGACGAGTGGACAATCGACCTGACCGTCGGTCATGTACCGGGACTTCGCGAGCTGGTTCACGACGATGTCCCAGCACACGGCGAAGAAGTCGGCGAACATGATCTCCGCGATCGGCCGGAGGCCGGTCATCGCGGCACCCATCGCTGCCCCGAGGATCGCCTGTTCCGAGATCGGTGTGTCGACCACCCGGGCGGGGCCGAACTCTTCGAGCAGGCCGGCCGTCGTCTTGAAGACCCCGCCGGCCCCGGCGACGTCCTCGCCGATGAACACGACGGACGGATCGCGGCGCATCTCCTGCGCGATGCCCCGCGACACCGCCGCGCGGTACGTCAGTTCCGCCATTGCGAACCTCCATCGGCCCACACGTTCGTCCACAGGGCTTCGGCGGGTGGGAACGGGGCTGCTTTCGCCGCCTCGGTCGCGGCGTCGATCGCAGCGGCCACCGACGTCTCGATCTCGGTGAGCTGCGCTTCGCCGACACCGAGGCGCAGCAGCCGCTGGTGGTACATCGGGATCGGGTCGTGCTCCATCCATGCCGAGATCTCGTCGTCGGGGCGGTAGGTGCCGGGGTCGGCACGGCTGTGGCCCCCGTGGCGATAGGTCTTCGCTTCGATGATCGACGGACCACCGTCGTCACGGGCCCGGTCGATCGCTGCCACGGCCGCGAGGTACACCGCGTCGGCGTCGTTGCCGTCGACGATCGTGGCGTCGAGCCCGTAGGCCGGCGAACGATCGGCGGCCGGGTTCCGCACCGGGGTGACCTGGCCGATCGACGTGTACTCCATGTAGAGGTTGTTTTCGCAGACGAAGACCGTCGGCAGGTGATAGACCGCTGCGTAGTTGACCGCCTCGTGGAAGGCACCGATGTTGGTGGCGCCGTCGCCGAAGAACGCCACCGCGACCTGACCCGAATTGCGCAGCTTGGCCGACCACGCGGCGCCGTTCGCGATGCAGAGGTGGGCGCCGATGATCGCGTAGCTGCCCATCATCCCGTGCTCGACGCTCGTGAGGTGCATCGACCCTCCCTTGCCGCCGAGCAGGCCGGTGGCGCGCCCGAGCATCTCGGCGATGATCGGCTCGGGTGGGACGCCGCGAGCGATCGTGTGCCCGTGCCCGCGATACGTCGCGAACGAGTAGTCGTCGGGTCGCAACGCAGCTCCGAACGCAGCGCCGATGGCCTCCATCCCGATCGCGAGATGACTCGTGCCCTTGACCAGGTTCTGGAGGAAGAGGTCGTAGAGCCGCTTCTCGAGCTGCCGGATCTCGTGCTGCTTGCGGTACATGTCGAGCCGCACGTCCTCCGGGATCGCCGCCTGATCCATGTTCGGGTCGAACGGCTCCGGCAGCACCGGCGGGTGCTGACCGTACGCGGCCTCTCGCGATGCGACGGCGTTCACGCCGGCTCACCGCGCCCGCTCGGCGTGTTGAGGTGCGACTGCGTTTCGCGCAGCGTCGGCAGGAAGCCGTCGAAGGTCCAGTAGCGGGTTCCGCAGACCAGCAGGTCCTCGGCCGGGAACCGCGTGATCACCTCGCAGCCGTCCGCCGTGACGACGACCTCCTCCTCGATCCGCGCCGCCGACCAGCCGTCCGACGCCGGCCAGTACGTCTCGAGCGCGAACACCATCCCCTCCTCCAACACCTCTGGGTGATCGAACGAGATGAGTCGGCTGAAGATCGGGCGTTCCCAGATCGACAGGCCGACCCCGTGGCCGTACTGGAGCGCGAAGGCGGCCATCTCGTCGGCGAAGCCGAACTCGGTCGCGGCCGGCCACACCGCACAGATGTCGGCGGTCGTCGCACCGGGCTTGACGAGCGCGATCGCCTTGTCGATGTACTCGCGGCAGATCTTGTACGCGTCACGCTGCGCCGGGGATGCGCTGCCGACCTGGAATGTCCGGTAGTAGCACGTTCGGTACCCGTTGTAGCTGTGGAGGATGTCGAAGAACGCCGGGTCGCCGGGTCGGATGATGCGGTCGCTGTACACGTGTGGGTGCGGCGCACAACGCTCACCGGAGATCGCGTTGACGCCTTCCACGTACTCGGAACCGAGGTCGAGCAACGTCTTGTTGACGACCCCGACGCACTCGTTCTCGCGGACGCCGGGCCGCAGGAACCGGTACAGCTCGTCGTAGGCGGCGTCGACCAGCGAGCAGGCGTGGGTGAGCAGCGAGATCTCGTCGACCGTCTTGATGCGCCTCGCCTCGAGGAAGACCTGCTGGCCGTCGACGACCGTCAGTCCGCGCGCCGCCAGTGCGGCGAGCACCGGCATCTCGGCGACGTCGACGCCGACGGGCTCGTTCTCGAGCCCGTGCTCGGCGAGCACATCGTGGATCTTGGTCGCCACGTCGTCGGCCATGCCGGCTCCCGGCGGGATCGCCCCGCGCAGTGTCGAGAGGCCCGGGCGTGACCCGTGGGTCTGGTGGCACGACTCACCGGGCGTGCCGGCGTGGGCGTGGCCGTGATCGAGCCACGGGTTGTACAGCTGGTGATGACGGGCGGCGGATCCGAAGTCCCAGATGATCGGCTCGCCACCGCGCGGCAGCAGGGCGAAGCGGATCAGCTTGTCGATCGCCCAGG
>DATHUU010000147.1:0-1698 GCA_035461925.1 Ilumatobacter sp. | reverse complement strand
GCGGTGCCGTTGGTGAGCCCCCACTTCTTGAAGCCGGTGGCAACGAACGTGCGGCGCATCCGCGGCGACCGGCCGGCGTAGGGCACGCCGTCGACCGTCGTGTAGTCCTGCGCCGACCATCGGTACTCGAACGACTCGATGTCGAAGTGCTCGCGTGCCCAACCCTCGAGCGCGCCCCATCGGCCGGGCCGCGGATCGCCCTGTCCGGTGGGATGTCCCTCGCCGACGACGATGAGCCCGTGCCGATCTCCGTCGTGCCAAGGGCGCGTGGATCGCGTCGGCGACCCGGTGGCGATGTGCATGCCGACGATCGGCACCACACCGCGCACGCGCGCTGCGATCCCGTACTCCCGGGTCGCGGTCGCCTTCGCGAAGAATCCACCGATGTCGAGGAACGGCATCAGGGAGGCGATCACGACATGACGGGCGCGCACGCTCCCGTCCCCCACCGCCGAGCTGGTGCGCACGATCGCGCCGTCGCTGTGCTCGTCGACGTCGACGGCGCGAGTTCCCTCCACGATGACCCCGCCGCCCTCGACCAGCTCGCGGGCGAGCCCGACCAGGTAGTGGCCCGGGTGCAGGTGGGCCTGGTCGTCGAAGCGCAGAGCAAGTTCGACGTCGAACGGCAGGTCGGTCTCGCTCGTCAGGCTGGCCGGCAGGCCGAGTGCCGCCGCGCTTCGATGTTCCCGCTCGATGGCGGCGCGACCGTCCGGTGAGGTGGTGTAGACGTACGCCGGTGCCCATTCGAACCGCACGTCGGCACCACCGAGCTGCGCCAGCTCGTGGATCGTCTCGATCGCGCGTTGGTTCGCGTCGGCGTAGGCGCGGGCGCGCTCCTCACCGTGGCGATCGATCAGGTCGGCGTAGATGAGGCCGTGTTGCGAGGTGACCTTCCCGGTGGTGCCGCCGGTCGTGCCGGCGCCGACACGGTCGGCCTCGATGAGCGAGACCGTGGCACCGTTGCGTTGCAGCATCAGGGCAGTGGTGAGCCCGGTGATCCCACCGCCGATCACGGCGACGTCGGCCTCGAGCTCGAGGGGGTGGGCCCCGGGCGGGAACGATGGACGGTCGACCGTCTCGCGCCACACCGAGCCGTGCTCGGACATCAGGAGCCCGCTCCTGGGGAGGGGCGTCGTGGACGCCTCGGGATGATCTGCATAGCGGAAGCTTTACCCTGGCGGTCCTCCCGGTAACCGTGCCGGCGAGCTGCGGGCATGCTCGCCTGCTGGATGGGGTAGGCATTCACGACACCGGGAGCCGATGGCTCCACGATTGGGAGATGAGGAGCCATGCGCACGACTGACCAGGAACCTCAGGAACCTGAGGTTCCACCACCGCATCGCCCGCTGCCACCGAACGAGCCGCCGACGCCGATCCTGCCCGATCCGGGCGAGCCTTCGCCGATCGTGCCCGATCCGATCCCGCCGCGACCCGACCAGCCCGATCCGGTCGAGCCGCAGCCGATCCCGGCGCCCGAACCGATCGTGCCCGATCCGCTTCCGCCACACCCGGAACGACCCGTGCCCGACTCCTGATCCGGCTGAGTTTCGCTCCAGCCGTCTTCGGGGCCTCTCAGGCGGGCTCGTTCGGTTCGGGCACCTCGCCCTCGTCTCCGAGCGGTCTCGATGCGGCGAGGCTCGCTCATGCCGTCGGGTTCCCCGTCGCCGGCGTCGCCACCTCGATCGTTCGGCCTCGATC
>DATHUU010000146.1:0-6744 GCA_035461925.1 Ilumatobacter sp. | reverse complement strand
GGCGAACGCGCGGACGTTCAACCTGGCGCAGACCCTCGACCGCGAGACCGATGCGCTCGACGTGCTGGAGCAGGCGCTCGTCCGGGTCGGGGGTGGCGTGCACGCCAACCTCCTGCGGACCCGTCTCGCCGGCATCCACGCCATGGCGCCGAGGCCGCGTCGGGCGCTCGAGCTGGCCACACCGCTGCTGGTCGACACGGACAGTGAGTTCTACCGGGCGGCGTTCGCGGCATCGATCGCGCAGGCGACGATCGGCCGGCTCGAGGCGGCGGTGGAGACGGGACGAGCGGGCTTCGAGGCGCACGTACGCCTCGGCGACACCGCCCGACAGCTCCCCGAGTCGCAACACGTCGGGCCGATCCTCGCCCTCGTCGCCGCGGGTCGGGTCGATCAGGCGGGTGCGCTCGCCGCTCAGGGACGACGACGATCGGCGGCCTCGTTCGACGACGAGAGCCAGGCGACGTTCGCGCTGCTGGACGGGATCGTGTCGATGATGGCCGGTCGATTGGGCGATGCGGTCCGGCACTTCCGCGAGGCGGCGGCGATCAACACCGAGATCGGCGATCGGCCCGCGCTGCGCTGGGCGCTCGGCGGCGCCTGCCTGAGCGAGGCGGTGTCCGGCGACCGCGGCGGCGCCTCGAGCGCGCTGAGCCACCTCGACGACGTGCCGGCCACGGGGACCCGGCTCCTCGACGCGCCGCTCGTCGACCGCGCCCGGGCATGGGAGCGGATCGTTCACCACGACCTCACGCGTGCGGCGACCCTGCTTCGGACCGCTGCGGGGGCTGCGGCAGCGTCGGACCAGCACGTCGCCGAGGCGTTCCTCCTGCATGACCTGGTGATGATCGATCGGCGGCCCGATGACGCCGCGCGCCTGGAGCATGTGGCGTCCCTCGTCGACGGGGTCCTCGTGGCGACGATGGCGCGCCACGCCCGGGCACTCGTCGGCGGCGACGTCGACGAGCTCGAGGCCACAGCCCGGGCGTACGAGGAGCTCGGGGTCTGCCTCGACGCCGCCATCGCCGCATCGCAGGCCGCCCGCGAGCTCGCTGCGCGAGGGTTCGACCGGCGCGCCCGGGGGCTCGATGCACTGTCGGCCGAAGCGCTGGCGAGGTGTCAGGGAGCCACCCCGCCGCTGCTCGCCGAGAGGACGGCGCCGGTGGCGCTGACTCGACGCGAGCGAGAGGTCGCGACCCTCGCCGCCGACGGCTGCTCGAACAGGGAGATCAGCGAGCGACTGTTCGTATCGGTCCGCACCGTCGAGAACCACCTGCAGCGGGCCTACGAGAAGCTCGGCGTCACCAGCCGGGGCGAGCTGTCCGCGGCCCTGCACCCTGCGCCGTGAGGGCGCGCGCGGTCACAGCTCCTTCTCGATCCGACGATCCCGGACGGACCGGTTCGGAACGGCGGTGGCGAGCGACCAAGAGGGAGTCGATGATGATTCGGCACGGTGCCGGCGACCACCGATCGGACGCGGCCCATCGGGACCGCTGATGCGCAGCGGACCCAGCATCCGGATGTTCGCCCCCGTCGCCACGGCGACACCGTACGCCTGCCGGAAGGACCGGCGAGCCGTGGGTCGAGATCGAATCGTTTGGGTCAGGGTGGCGTCGGGTACCCACCGGTGCAACACCGAGCCCCCGGCAGCGGGCGAGTCGCGCACCCACGATCATGACCATCATCGGCTTCCACGCATCCCACGAGCAGATGCCGCCCGGCGAGCTCCTCGATGCTGTCGTGCTCGCCGAGGAGGTCGGCTTCACCGCCGCGATGTGCTCCGACCACTTCAGCCCCTGGAGCGAGCGGCAGGGCCACTCCGGGTTCGCTTGGTCATGGCTCGGTGCTGCGCTGCAGGCGACGTCGCTCCCCTTCGGCGTGGTGAACGCGCCGGGTCAGCGCTACCATCCGGCGATCGTCGCGCAGGCGATCGCCACGCTCGCCTCGATGTACGAGGGGCGCTTCTGGGCGGCGCTCGGGAGCGGCGAGAACTCCAACGAGCACATCACCGGCGACGCATGGCCCCGCAAGGAGGAACGGGAGCAGCGGCTGCGCGAGTGCGTGGACGTGATGCGCGCCCTGTTCGCCGGCGACACCGTGAGCCACGACGGGCTCGTCACCGTCGACCGGGCCCGTCTGTTCACGCGCCCCGCCACCGCACCGCTCCTGATCGGAGCGGCCGTCAGCGAGCAGACCGCCGCGTGGTGCGCCGAGTGGGCCGACGGCCTCATCACGGTCGGCAATCAGCCCGAACGGGCCCGCAGGGTGCTCGAGTCGTACCGCGAGGCGGGCGGGACCGGCCCCGCCCACCTCCAGGTCCACCTGGCGTACGCCGCCGACGACGAGACCGCGCTCGAGATCGCCCACGACCAATGGCGCAGCAACGTGTTCGCCTCCCCGGTCAGCTGGGACCTTCCCGAGATCGCCCACTTCGACGAGGCGTCCAAGCACGTGCGACCCGACGACATGCACGACGCCGTGCTGATCTCGTCCGACCCGGCCCAGCACGCCGCCTGGATCGGCGACCTCGCGGCGGTCGGGTTCGACGGGATCTACCTCCACCACGTCGGTCAGACGCAACAGGAGTTCCTCGAGGTGTTCGGCGCCCACGTGCTCCCCGAGCTCGACGTGTCGGCTCTCCCCGTGCTCGAGGTGTCGCGACCGTGAGGGCCAGTCGTGCCGCCGACCTGTGGTGGCGGGTGGCCTCGATCTACTGCGTCGACGTCGAGAAGTACGCGGACTCCGACGGGGACGGCATCGGTGACTTCCGCGGCTTGACCGAGCGCGTCGAGCACCTCGACCGGCTGGGGGTCACGTGCATCTGGCTGATGCCCTTCTACCCCACCGCGAACCGCGACGACGGGTACGACATCACCGACTACTACTCGATCGATCCGCGGCTCGGCACATTGGGTGACTTCGTGGAATTCATGCGCACGGCACGCCATCACGGCATGCGGGTGATCGCCGATCTCGTGGTGAACCACACGTCTGACCAGCATCCATGGTTTCAGGCGTCCAAGTCGTCGAGCGCCAACCCATACCGCGATTGGTACGTCTGGCGCGACCGGCCGCCCGAGGAGGGCCCGAAGGGCGAGGTCTTCCCCGGCGAGCAGAACGGCGTCTGGACCAAGCACCGCGGCACCGGCCAGTACTACCTCCACCGCTTCTACCCGCACCAGCCCGACCTCAACGTCACCAATTCTGCGGTACGCGACGAGATCGCCCGCATCCTGGGGTTCTGGATGGAGCTCGGGCTCTCCGGGTTCCGCGTCGACGCCGTGCCGTTCCTGCTCGAGACCGAGGGCACGGTCGACCCGACCGCGCTGTCGGACCCGCACGACTTCCTCCGCGATCTGCGAGCCTTCATGCACCGTCGCAACGGCGAGTCGGTGCTGCTCGGCGAGGTGAACCTGCCTTACCAAGAGCTCCAAGCCTTCTTCGGCGAGGACGCCGACGAGCTCACGATGTGCTTCGACTTCGTCGGCATGCAGGCGATGTACCTCGCGCTCGCACGACGCGACGCGTCGCCGCTCGCCCACGCCCTTCGCGACCGCCCCGCCGCCCCCCAAGAGGGACAGTGGGCCACGTTCATCCGCAACCACGACGAGCTGACGCTCGACAAGCTGACGCGGTCGGAGCGTCAGGAGGTGTTCGACGCGTTCGGTCCCCAGGAGGACATGCAGATCTTCGATCGCGGCCTCCGCCGGCGTCTGCCGCCCATGCTCGACGGTGACCTCGACCGGATCAAGATGGTCTACAGCATGCTCTACTCACTGCCCGGCACGCCGGTGCTCTTCTACGGCGAGGAGATCGGCATGGGCGAGAACCTCGACGTCCCGGGCCGGCTGGCGGTGCGGACCCCCATGCAGTGGGCTGGCGGTCCGACCGCCGGCTTCACCACCGCGGACCCTGGTGAGATGGTGCTCCCGGTCCCCGACGGCGAGTACGGCCCCGACCACGTGAGCGTCGCGCAGCAGCTCCACGACCCCGACTCCCTGATGGCCTGGATGCAGATGGTGAACCGGCGGTTCCGCGAGTGCCCAGCGCTCGGCCTCGGCGAGGTCACCGTGTACGACCTCGCGGAGCCCGCCGTGCTGGCTCACCAGCTCACCGCCGACGGTGACACCGTCCTCGTCCTGCATCATCTCGACGAGGAACCGGTCGATGTCGTGGTGCCCGTGACCGGGCTCGACGACGGGGCCGAGCTGTGCGACATGCTGCACCGCGGACCGGGCCTCCCCGAACCGCACGTGATCGCCGACGGCGAGGTGAAGGTCCACCTCGGCCGCTATGGCTGCCGCTGGCTCCGCCTGACACGACACCAGACGTGACCAGCGACAGCTGCGGACCCGCCGATCATCGCCGGGCCCGCTCCAACGGACGAGCGCCCGCGCTGCGACGGTGCGAACGCTCGTCGCTGATCAGCCGCTCGTAGATCTCGACGTAGCGCGCCGCCATCCGGTCGGCGGTGAAGTCGAGCGCCCGACGTCGGCATGCGTGCGGCGATATCCGACCGATCGAGTCGACGCCGGACACCATCTCGTCGACGTCGTCGCAGATCCACCCCGACATGCCATGTTCGAGGATCTCGGGCACCGAGCCGCGCCGGAACGCGACGACGGGCGTACCGGCGGCCAACGACTCGATCATGACCAAGCCGAACGGCTCGGGCCAATCGATCGGGAACAAGGTGGCCCTCGCTCCGGCGAGGAACTCCGGCTTGTCCTCCTCACCGAGCTCACCGACGAAGTCGACCTGCTCCCGCTCGAACAGAGGCTTGATGACGTCCCGCCAGTAGTCCTCGTCGAGCGGATCCACCTTGGCCGCCACGCGGAGTGGTAGGCCCGCTCGACGTGCGATCGCCACTGCCAGATCGGGGCGCTTCTCCGGCGTCAAGCGCCCGATGAAGGCCAGGTAGTCGCCGGCACCGGACCGCGGAGCAGCGAGGTAGTGGTCGAGCGCGAGCCCGTTGGGGACGGTGGCGACCCACCGCATCGGGAAGTGGTCCAGCGGTGCTCGTTGCGCATCGCTGATCGACACCAGTGGAGTGTCGGGATAGAGCGGGAAGACCCGTTGGACGACGTCGAGGTCGAGCCGTCCGTGCATCGTGATCACGGTGGGCACGTCAGCAGATCGGATGAACGGCAGGGTCCAGATGTCGGTGTGGGCGTGGATGACGTCGTAGTCACCTCCGCTCCGGTAGACGTCGGCGAGCATCTGGAGGTGGAGGTGAGGTGCCACCTCGGACAGCTCGGTCCTCGTCATCGTGGTGCGCAGTGGAGCCGGCACCACGGCGACCAGGTGCGCTCGGGTGGACGAACCCCCCGAGGCGAACAGGGTGACCTCGTGGCCCATCGCCACCAGCTCGTCCGCCAGAGCTGCGATCACCCGCTCCGTGCCGCCGTACTGCCTCGGCGGGACCGATTCGTACAGCGGAGACACCAGCGCAACGCGCATCGCTCCTTCCTCCTTCCGGACGCGTGGTCCGGTGCAGGCCCGCTGCCGTCGGTATCAGCTCATGCCGACGCCCCATCGCCCCGCCGGTCGTCCGGCGGGTCGCGTATCGATACCCATCTGCGCACACCATGATGCAGCAGAACGGCAAGTGCCGGAGGATTTTCACCCGTTCGGGTCACACAGCCGCCGGCCCCGGGGCTGTGTCGCCATCACAGATCGTCCCATCCGTTCGGGAACAATTCCTCGGTGCACGCGTCGAGCCGTGCCCGATCGAGGCCGAGGCGATCGCCGAGCCAGTGGTTGTGTATGTCCATGTCCTCGAACGGGATGTCGTGGCCAACCTCCATCCAGATCAGCTCCGACCCCGGCGGCGCCGCGGCGTGGAAGCGCTCGGCTTCGGCCGGTGGGATCACCTGGTCCGCGTCGCCGCTCATGAAGAGCAGGTCGGCAGTGCTGTCGCCGACGAACTGGATCGGTTCGACCGGCAGCATCGCCGCGACCCACGCTTGGATCTCCTCGTCGGACCGCTCGCTGAGCGGCCACACCGGCGCGCCCTCCTCATCGAGGAACCGCTCGACGATTCCGCCGTTCCCGATCAGGAGCACCGCTGCGGTCGGGCGGTGGTCGACGCCCAGCAGAAGTCCCCCCATCGCCGAGCCGTAGCTGATCCCGCCGAAGCCGAGTTGCGTCGCCCCGAGGTCCGTCAGCAGGTCGAGCGCTCGGCGCATGTCGATGATGAGCTGGATCTGTTCGTGGCGGTCCTGCTCGGTGAACAGGAACTCATGACCCATCCGTAGCGCGCCGGGACGCGCGTACGGAGCGTCGACCACGACCGACGTGGCACCGGCGCATGCGAAGATCGACATCGGCGTGAAGCTGTCGGTGCCGTCGGCCGGTGCTCCGTGGCCCCACAGGATCCCGGCGTCGACCGGGTCCGAGACCGGTAGCGACAGGTACCCGTAGGCCATACCGCCGGCCGGACTGTCGAACTTGATGCGTTGCATCTCGACGCCACGGAACTGCTGCGTGCTCACCACCTCGTACTCGACCGGACGCACGGGTTCGTAGTCGAAGATCGCCGGGTCCGCCCGCTCGGGCAGCGTCGTGTCCGGCGTCGTCGTGTCGGGCACCGTCGTGTCGGGAACGGTTCGCGGGGACGCCGTCGTGTCGTTGACCGTCGGTTCGGATGCGGCCGTGACCTCGATGTCGACCGTGCTGTCCGGCAACGCTCCGGTGTCGTCGTCACCGCCGCAGGCCGCGAGCGCGGTCGCCACGATCGTGGCGACC
>DATHUU010000145.1:0-4170 GCA_035461925.1 Ilumatobacter sp. | reverse complement strand
GCCCCGGCTGGCGATCGCCAGCGCCCGGGCGCGGGCCGACCGCTTCCCCGACGGCACGTGGTTCGTCGACCTCGTCCCGGTCGCCGACTCCCGCGGCATCGAGCTCGCGTTGGCCGACACCCTCCGGCTCGGCCTCGGCGGCCACCGACCGGTGCGCGAGCAGATCGCCACCCTGGTCGCCGATCGGCGAGCACTGTTCGTGCTCGACAACGCCGAGCACGTGGCCGACGAGCTGGCCGCCGTCCTCGATCACCTCCTCGAGCACACCTGCGACCCCCGTTTCGTCGTCACCAGCCGCGTGCCGCTCGGACTCGTCGACGAGCGCCGCATGCCGATCGACCCGCTCGCCCTCGATCCCCACGACGATCCAGCCGACGACGAAGCGGGCCGAGCCACGGCTCCGGCGTTGGCGCTCCTGAGGTCGGCGGCAGAACGGTTCGGCGCGCGCCTGCGCGGCGCTGAACCCGCTGACCTGTTGAGGATCTGCCGCAGCCTCGACGGATTGCCGCTCGCGATCGAGCTGGCTGCCGCCCAGCTCCGACATCTCGACGCCGCGGCGCTGGCTGATCGACTCGACCATCGCTTCGACGTCCTCACCGACCGGCGACGGCGAGGCCGAGCGCGCCACGCCAGTCTGGAGGACGTCCTCACCGACACGTGGGATGCGCTCGATCCGGCCGAGCGCGAGCTGCTCGAGCAGCTCGCCGCATTCCCCACCACGTTCACACTCGACGACCTCGTCGTCCTCACCGCACATGGAGCGGCGCCGGCCCCCACCGACCTCGAGGTCGTGCTCGGCGGGCTCGTCGACCACTCCCTCGTGGTGCGCGAGGCGGGTCGCGTCAGCCGGTACCGGCTGCTCGAGACGGTGAAGCGGTTCACCCGGCAGCACTGCGATCCCGACCGATCCCGGGCGATCGACGACTGCCACGCCGCGTGGTGCCTCGCTGCCGTCGGCACCGATCCCCGGCGCTACCTGTTCGACTTCGACGTGAGCGACTGGTGCGCGGATCACTTCACCGATCTGCGCGCTGCGATCGGTCACCTCCGCACCTCGGGTCGCGCGGTCGACGCCGCCCGTCTGCTCGGCGCGTCGGCACTCGCCATGCACGCCGACATCGGGTCTCGGGCGGCGGCCGTGCTCGAATGGGTGTCGGCCGCCCTCGCGACGATCGAGGACGACGCGTTGGCCACCCAGCTTCACCTGACCGGGGTGATGTGCGGGATGGCGACTCGCTCTCCCGCCACGATCGCCGAGCACGGAGAGCAGGCGCTCGCCCTCGCCAGGCGAGTGGGTGATCCGGTCTTGCTGAACGCGGCACTCGTGCTGTGCTCGTGGAGCACGGTGTTCGACGATCCCGAGTCGGCACTGGCGATGACCGTCGAGGCGGGCGAGGTCGACGATGCGCTCGGCCGCGACTTCGCCGACGGGTACCGCGCCTTCGTCCTGGCGATGATGCGCCGGTACGACGAGGCCGAGGAGGTGGCGCGGGCGGTGATGGACCGAGCGCCGGCCGACACGAGGCGCACCTACCCGACCCACGTGGGCGTCGCCGCACTCACGTCGCTGACGTGCGTGCACGATCCGGTGCGGGCCCTGCCGCTGGCGCACGAGGTCTTCGCCGTGCCGAGCGACCGCAACTCGATGTGGGCGAACGACCTCGTCGCAGCTGCGATCCATGCCGCGAACGGTCACGCCGCCGTCGCCGCCGACATCACCGAGGCGATCCGAGCTCGGCTCGAGCAGGCGGGCCAGGACCCATGGCCCGACCTCCTCGTCCCGGCCACGACCTACGCCGTGCATCGAGGTGAGATCGCGCGTGCGGCGGGGTGGCTCGACGCGATCCGGGACGCCGGCCGACCGACCCAGAGCTTCCAGGCGACCATCCTCTACCGCCGCCTCCGGGACGCGGTGGGGGACGCCGTGCCGGACCCGCCTGCCGACTCCCTCGAGGAGATCGGCTCCCGCGCCCTGGCGTGGCTCCGAGCGGCCGACGGGTGAGGACGTGCTCACCACCAGGACGTGCTCACCACCAGGACGTGATGGTGTCCTCGACGTCGGGGTGATGGGCCAAGCGGATGTGGCCCACCCTCGGGAAGACGCGGGTCGTCGCGTCGCGGAACAGCTCGCCATCGTCCACGATGCCGGTCGCGCTCGTGTGGGTGACGAGCGCGTCGCCGATGCTACGTGCGATCGGGTGCTCCGGGTCGGTGGTGAGCGTGCCGGCGACCACCAGGTACCGGGCGCGACGGAGGCGGAGGGGTCGGTGCGGGTGGGGTCGGGCCCGGGCGGCCGGGTCGGCATCGATCCAGTCGTCGTCGAGGATGGCGCCGAAGCGGAGGTCCTTGATGCCGGCGCTGCGACGGTCGAGCCCGTTGCCCAGCAGCCGGGTGACGGGCCCGGGGATCGATCCGAGTGACCCGCTGGCGCTGTTGACGAGCGCTTCGAGCCCGGCGCCGGTGTTGGGCACCCCGATCAGCACGACGCGCCGCACCTTGCCCGTCCATCGTCGGCGCATCGACCAGCGGCGGCCGAACGGGCGACGCCCGTAGTGGCACGCCGACCGCACGACCAACCCGCCCATGCTGTGGCCGATCAGGTTGATCTCGCGCACCCGCACCGGCCAGGCTCGGAGGAGCTGGTCGAGGAGGAGGGCGAGCTCGCGCCCGTTGGTCGAGATGTGACGACCCGTGTTGTACCGCACCGCCAGGGTCGTGACGCCGTGGTCGCGGGTGAGACGGGCGCCGTAGCTGCGGTTTGGCTCGCCAGTGAACCTGCTCGGGAAGCGCCAGATCGACTCGGTCGACATCAGGCCGTGGACGAGGATGCAGACCCTGGGGCCGACGGTCACGTTCGCGGCCGCGAGCGCACCGGCGAGGCCGTAGCGATCGAGCGGGAGGACGGTGTCGCCGGCGCGGATGGTCATCGGGATCGCGAGGTTCGAGCCGCGCTCGTCGAACGCGTCTCCGAACAGCCCGTTGACGATCGCGATCGCGTCGTCGCGCCGCCCGGTGACTGAGGTGAGCAGTCGCAGGACCGACCGCGCCTCTGCTGCGTCGGTCGAACCGGCATCGCTCACCAGGGTGACGGTACCGAGCCCGTCGCCATCCGGCCTCGTCAGGCCACCGTCAGGTGTGGCGATGCGTGGGGATGAGGAACGGGTACGGACGGTGACGGACGTGGCGCTGCCACGCGCGATCGATGCGCCGCACCGCCTGGAGCGCCCCCCACGTCAGAGCGTCGGATCGGCGATCGCGGCGGATCTCGGCCTCGGCGAGCGCCGGGGAGATGCGGCCCTCGGACGCCGCGACCACGACCGGGACGAGGTGGTCGAGCCGCTCCTTGAGGAGGTTCGCCGCCAGGTCGAGCAGCACGACTCGCGGGTCGTGGTAGCGGTCGATGATGCCGGGCACGACGAACCGTCGAACCACCGGCCGCAGGATCCACGGTAACGACGCCAGGAACACGTCCGTGTCGAGCTCCGTGCGACCCGCCGCGTCGCGCAGGAGCGGTGTGGTCACGTCGACGTACACGGCGCGGTCGCCGACCAGGGCCCAGTTCGACAGCTGGGCGTCGAGCCCGAACCGTGCGTCGACCGACGCGAGGACGACGTCCACGATCCGTTCGAGCAGACGCCGCCCGAGCTCGTCGTCGCGACGGGCGACCTCGACCCCGAGTGTGTCGGCCGGCAGGATCGGCTGCACGCAGTACAGCACGACGCGTCCGTCGTCGCCGACGAGTTGGCGGACCGTCGTGTCGACCACGTCGACGCCGCGTCGCGACAGCACGGCCAGGTACCGCTCGATCGTCGCCGCGTAACGGTCCGCCGCGCTCGACGTCGCGAACGGCGGGAGCCGCTTGCACGCCCACGCCCCGAGCTCGCCCCCGGCCAGGACCAGGGAGATCTCACCCTCGCCGAGCAGGGTGAGTCGGGCCGGGTCGGCGGCTGCCAGCGCGGCGAGCACGTCGCGCTCGAGCGCGTGCAGCTCGTCGTCGGTGAGCGTGTCGTGGTGCGTCATCGGAGCGCGGAGCGCACGATCGCGATGATGTCGTCCGCCTCGTCGTCGGTGATCGTCAGCGGCGGCAGCAGCTGCAGGACCGACGTGTCGTTGTTGGCGAACACGGCGAACACCCCGGCCTCGATCACGGCGCGGGCGGCGAGCATGCCG
>DATHUU010000144.1:0-4505 GCA_035461925.1 Ilumatobacter sp. | reverse complement strand
CCCGAGAACCGACCGTCGCTCACGATCAGCCACGACGACGCGACGACGGGTGTCGGGCGCGCCGGGATGCGGTATCGCGACCTGATCCCCGACCGTTGGGGTGGCCGGTTCATCTCGTCGCTGATCTCCATCCCCGACGGTGGACCTGTCCCCGACTCCGTCCACTTCCACAAGATCCGGTTCCAGCTCATCTTCGTGAAGGACGGCTGGGTGCGCGTCGTGTACGAGGACCAGGGCGAGCCGTTCGTGCTCGAACGCGGGGACTGCGTGATCCAGCCTCCCGAGATCCGCCATCGTGTGCTCGAGGCCTCGCCCGGCCTCCAGGTCGTCGAGATCGGTTGCCCGGCCGAGCACGAGACGATCACCGACTGGTCGCTCCCGCTGCCGAACGGCGTCGGCGACCCGGCGCGGGAGTGGGACGGTCAGCGGTTCGTGCGCCACGTCGCCTCCGGTGCCGCGCACCACCCGTGGCGGCCGGCCGGCTGGGAGTGCCGCGACTCGGGCGTCGCGACCGCGACGGCCGGGCTCGCAGGCGTGCGGGTGGCCCGACCATCGAACACAGCGGCGGACGCCGAGTGGATCTCCCACGGAAGCGAGTTCTGCCAGCTGGTCGTGCTGCGGGGCACCGTGACCTTCGAGGTCGACGGCCGGCCGGCCGAGGAGCTGCACGACGGGAGTGCCGTCGCGATCCCCGGAGGTGTGCGCCACCGCCTCCTCGACCCGAGCGACGACTGCGAGCTGCTCGACGTCACCCTCCCGGCCGACGTTCCCGACGTCACGGGTGCCGCCTGACCGCAGCAACACCCCGGTAGCGTCGCCTGCCGTGCCGATCCCCCAGCCAGCTGCTCAGGTCGTCCGCGGGTTCGCGATGGGGGCTGCCGACATCGTGCCCGGCGTGTCCGGGGGCACCGTTGCGCTGGTGCTCGGGATCTACGAACGCCTGATCCGCAACGTGCACACCGGCGCTCACCTGCTCAAGGAGATCCTGCAGGGCCGGCTGCAGGACGCCGGTGCGACCCTGCGTCGGGTCGAGTGGGTCTGGCTGTTCTCGTTGCTCGGCGGCATCCTGCTCGCGATCGCCGTGCTCTCGTCGGTGCTCGAGGAGCTCCTTCACGACCATCCGGTGCGCATGTCGGCCCTGTTCTTCGGCCTCGTCGCCGGGTCGCTCACCGTGGCGTGGCGCATGATCCGACACGTGGGGGCCCGCGAGATCGGCGTGGTCCTCGTCGTCGCCGTCGGCCTGTTCCTCCTCCTCGGACTACGGGCCGACACCGAGGTCGCCGAGGGCACCGCCGAGGTCGTGACCCGGGCCTGGTGGGTGTTCTTCCTGTCGGGCGCGCTGGCGATCTGCGCCATGATCCTGCCAGGCATCTCCGGCTCGTTCATCCTCGTCATGATCGGGATGTACACCGAGGTGCTCGGCGCGGTGAACGATCGCGACCTCGTCGCTCTGACGGCGACGGCGGCCGGTTGCATCGTCGGTCTGGCGCTCTTCTCGACGGTGCTCAACTGGTCGCTCGAACACCATCACGATCTCGTGATGGCTGCGATGGTCGGCTTGATGCTCGGCTCGCTGCGGGTGCTGTGGCCCTGGCCGGGCGGGACGGCCACCACCCGGCTCGCATGGCCGTCCGACGACGTCGCCGTACCGGTGCTGCTCGCGCTCGGCGGGTTCGCACTCGTCGTCGTGGTCGAGCTCCTCGCGACCCGGTCGCACCGGTCGCATCAGCTCCACTGATCGTCCACCTCAGTGGTCGTGGCACCATGAACGCGTGACGATCGACGCCACCACCCGGCCGACTCATGAACGCCTCGCCTACCGGACCTGTCCCCTGTGCGAGGCCGGCTGCGGCCTGGAGATCACGTTGACGCAACGCGACGACGGGTCCGAGCAGGTGAAGCGGATCCGCGGCGACCGCGACGACATCCTGTCCCACGGCTTCATCTGCCCGAAGGGGACGACCCTCGGCCATCTGCACGACGACCCGGACCGCCTGCGCCGCCCGGTCGTGAAGCGCGACGGCGAGTTCGTCGAGGTCGACTGGGACGAGGCGTTCGCCACGATCGAGGCAGGGCTGCTGCCGATCCTCACCGCGCACGGACGGGACGCGTGCGCGGTCTACCTCGGCAACCCGGGCGCGCACAGCCTCGGTCCGCTCCTCTACAACCGCACGCTCGTCCAAGCGCTCGGCACCGGCAACCGGTTCTCCGCGTCGACGGTCGATCAGCGCCCGAAGGAGCTGTCGGCGGGGTTGATGTTCGGGTCGGTCATCGTGCCGGTCCCCGACCTCGACCGGACCGACTTCCTGCTGATGCTCGGAGCGAACCCGCACGCGTCGAACGGGTCGCTCTGCACCGCACCCGACTTCCCGGGTCGGCTCGACCGGATCCAGGAGCGCGGGGGAACGATCGTGGTGGTCGACCCACGCCGTAGCGAGACCGCCGCTCGCGCCGACCAGCACCTCGCGATCCGACCGGGCACCGATGCCCACCTGCTCGCGGCGATCGCCGACGTGCTCGTCACCGACGGCCTCGCCGCCCCCGGCCGACTCGCCGAGCACACGGCGGGACTCGACGATCTGACGGTCGCACTCGCTCCCTACACACCCGAGGCCGTCGCGGCCGCCTGCGGCGTCGAGGCCGCGACGATCCGCACCCTGGCACACGATCTCGCCGCCGCGCCGAGAGCGGCGGTGTACGGACGGATCGGCACGTGCACGCAGGAGTTCGGCACGCTCGCCTCATGGCTCGTCGACGTCGTCAACCTGCTGTCGGGCAACCTCGATCGCGTCGGCGGTGCGATGTTCCCGACCGGTGCGGTGGGCCAGCCGTCGACCAAGGGCGCTCCGGGTTCCGGACGTGGCCTGCGGATCGGGCGGGTGACCAGCCGGGTCGCCGGCCGACCCGAGGCGCTCGGCGAGTTCCCCGTGACGGCGCTGCCGGAGGAGATCGAAACGCCCGGCGAGGGCCAGGTACGAGCGCTCGTGACGGTCGGCGGCAACCCCGTGTCCTCCAACCCGAACTCCAGGCGGCTCGACGCCGCGCTCGCCTCGCTGGAGTTCATGGTGTCGGTCGACCCGTACGTCAACGAGACGACGCGACACGCCGACGTGATCCTCCCGCCGCCGTCGGCGCTCGAGAAGTCACACTACGACATCGCGCTGCTGAACTTCGCGGTGCACGACGTGGCCAACTACTCGCCGGCCGTGCTCCCCCGCGCCGACGGCCAGCCCGACGAGTGGGAGATCATGCTCCGACTGGCGGCGGTCGTCTCGGGAGCCGGCGTCGATGCCGACGTCGCCGCCCTCGACGATCAGATCGCGGATGCCTTCCTGCGATCGGCGGTTCGCGACGAACACGGCAAGGTCAACGAACGAGACGTGGCCGAGCTCCGCTCCTCGCTCGCCGATCGGGTCGGACCGGAGCGGCTCCTCGACATCATGCTCCGTACCGGACCGTTCGGCGACGGGTTCGGCGCCGAACCGGACGGGCTCACACTGGCGAGGCTCGAGGCGAACCCGCACGGTGTCGACCTGGGGGCGTTGAAGCCCGACCGGATCCCCGGCCTGCTGCGTACGTCGTCCGGCAAGGTCGAGGCGTTCCCCGACCTGATGCGCACCGACCTCGACCGGCTCGCCGCCTCGCTGGACCGGGAGTGGGACGCGTCGATGGTGCTGGTCGGGCGACGTCACGTGCGCTCGAACAACTCGTGGATGCACAACCTGCGGGTGCTCACCAAGGGCCGCAACCGGTGCACCCTGCAGGTCCACCCCGACGACGCCGACCGGCTCGGTCTCGCCGACGGGGCCCCGGCGAGGGTTCGCTCGCGCGTCGGGGAGGTCGCGCTCGACGTCGAGGTCACCGACGGCATCCGTCCCGGTGTGGTCAGCATCCCCCACGGGTTCGGGCAGAACCTCCCAGGCGTTCAGCTCCGCGTGGCCCAGGAGTACCGGGGCGTCAACACCAACGTGCTCACCGACGAGCTCTTCTTCGACGCCGTGAGCGGCAACATCGCCCTCAACGGCGTCCCGGTGACCGTCGAACCGGCGTGACAGGTCCCCTCCCGCCGCGCCGTCCTACGCCCAACGGCGGGCGATGACGAGCTGTCGCTCGTGCTCGTCGATGCATGGGGTCCCGACCGGGGTGCGGCGCAGCGACGCCGTCGTGACGTCCGACCAGCGTGACCTCGAGTCGGTCGTCGCGACCACGCGCGAGCACCTCGTGACGCACGAGGTGTGACGGCGACGCGTCCGCTGACGCGCAGTTCGAGAACCTTGTTGCACCCCCTGAGCACGCTGGGTCGAGCGAGCTCGACCAAACCTTCGCCAAACGGGTGGTCCGAAGAACCGGAACGATCTGGAGGCTCGCATGGCCGCCCGCACCACCACCCGGACCGGCCCCATCCCGCACGGACTGCGCCTCACGCACGACCTGAACGAGGCCCTCACCACCTGGTCGACGAGCCAACGGACGGTGATCGGCCTGGCCGCTGACTTCGCCGATTC
>DATHUU010000143.1:0-6528 GCA_035461925.1 Ilumatobacter sp. | reverse complement strand
CGATGTCGATCGATCGGAACCCGCAGCCGTCGTGCACGTCGATCCCGAGATCTCGGGCGAGCTGCACGAGCGCGTGGTCGAGCGATCGTCGCGGGGCCACCGCTGCGAAACGTCCTTCCCGGGGGAGCGGCACGTGGACGTCGAGCCCGTCGGGGGAGCGCAGCCATGCACCACCCACGTCCATCCAGCCCTCCACCTCGATCGGGTCGAGGCCGAGCGTCTCGAGCTCGCGGAGGGCCAGCGTGGTGAGCCCGTCGCCGCAGCACTTGTCGCGGGGGAACACCGACTTGTCGACGACGAGCACGTCACGTCCGGCGCAGTGGAGGTGGATCGCGGCGGAGATGCCGGCGGGCCCGGCACCGACGACCAGCACGTCGACGTCGCGATGCGGGACCGTGCGATCGGTCACGGGGGACGGGTCGGTCACGGCGTCGAGGCTAGGGAGCGCCGACGGCGCTCCCACCCGTCCGCGACGGCGACGGGACCCTACGATGCGGGGGCACGGACGGGCGACCCCGACCCGCCCACGACACACGGAGGAACCGATGCCACTCAACCCCGATGCGGTCGGCTCGACGAGCGAGCCGGTCGAGGTCAGCTGGACCAGCAAGGACTGCCTGCTCTACGCGGTGGGGATCGGTGCCGGTACCGAGGAGCTGGCGTTCACGACGGAGAACACCAACGGCGTGGACCAGCAGGTGTTCCCGACGTTCCCGGTCGTGGTCGGATGGGGTCGGGGGTCGGCGATGGGCAACATCGGCTCGTTCAACCCGGCCCTTCTGGTGCACGGCCAGCAGTCGGTCACCCTGCACCGTCCGATCCCGGTCGAGGGGACGGCCACGCTCGTCGGCGAGGTCGTCGCGATGTACGACAAGGAGAAGGCCGCGGTGGTGGTGACCTCGAACGACGCCACGATGGACGGTGAGCCGCTCTACACCACGACCATGTCGGCGTTCATCCGCGGTGAAGGTGGGTGGGGAGGCGACCGTGGTCCCTCCGGTCCGCAGAACGTGCCGCCCGATCGCGAACCCGACCATCGGCTCACCTACCAGACGTCACCCGACCAGGCGCTGGTCTACCGGCTCTCGGGGGACCGCAACCCGCTCCACAGCGACCCGGCGTTCGCGGCGATGGGCGGCTTCGACCGCCCGATCCTCCACGGGCTGTGCACCTACGGCTTCACCGGCCGGGCGCTGCTCCACACCCTGTGCGCGAGCGATCCGGCGCGGTTCCATCACGTCGAGGGCCGGTTCACCTCCCCGGTCCTCCCCGGCGAGGCCCTCACGGTCAGCATGTGGGAGGTCGGCGGCGGCGAGGCCCTGTTCACGACGGCGGTCGGCGACCGGCTCGTGATCGACCAGGGCCTCCTGCGCTACTCGTGAACGGCGGCGGGCACGACGACGTTCAGTTCGAGCCGCCGGCGTACTCGCCGATCAACGTCTCGGGCCTGACGTTCGTGTAGTTGGGCACGTCGCCCATGACCTCGGCGCCACGTGCACCCATCGCCGCGTTGAAGGCGTCCTGGCTCGTCACCATCGCCCAGCCCATGGCTGCGTAGCTGCCGGACGCGATCGAGGCGGCGCCCCACCCCTGGCAGGCGTCGCCGAGCACGTCCGCGAGGAGCGGCATGTGGGTACCGGTGTAGTAGTCCATGTCGAACGTCGAGTCGTCGGTGCGCGGGTACAGGATGGTGATGACAAGCATCCGCGCAGTTTGCCAGGCCGGCTGCCTCACGAACGGAGCGAGCCACCCGGGGTGACGTCGCCGTCGCCCCGGAGCGCGGCTCGGAAGCTGGGTGTCGCCTGGAGCGCCACGATGTCGGCGGGCATCTCGATCCCCGCCTCCTCGAGCGCGACCTTGCATGCCCGGATCGCACCATCGAGGACGGTGAGGCGATCCCACTGGCGCGAGTCGGTCCAGATCCGCACGCGGAGATCGACGGTCGACACGTTCAGTTGCTCGACGAGGGCCGTCGGCGCGGGTTCGGACGACACACCATCGACGTGACGCAGCGCCTGCTCGATCACATCGCGCGCCTTGGTGGCGTCGTTCTCGTAGGCGATGCCGATCACGAAGTCGGACCGGACGAGTGCGTTCGCGGTCCGGACCCTGATCACGCTCTTGTAGACGTCCCGGTTGGGGATGATGACGAGCTCCCCGTCGAAGGTCGTGATGCGGGTCTCCCGAATCGTGATGACCTCGATCGTGCCGAGCTGTCCCTCCACCTCGACCTGGTCACCCGATCGGAACGGCTGCCGGAAGATGAGCAGGATCCCGGCGAGGGTGTTCTCGAGGATGTCCTGGAACGCGAAGCCGACGGCCACCGAGAAGAAGCCGAGCCCCGCGAGGAGATCGACCGGGCGGATCGACGGGAACGTGATCGCGAGGGCGGCGAGGACGATCAGGAGGAGGAACACCCAGCCGAGCACCTTGCTCATGACCTGGGCGAAGCTGCGCGAAGCCCGGCGGGCGAACACGGTTCGTGCGACGCGGCGGACCAGGCGGGAGACGAGCCAGCCGACCACGATGACGCCGGCGGCGACGCCGAGCCGCGGGAGGGCATCGAGCATCGTGGTCCACAACGAGGAAGCGGAATCGGCGATCTCGGCGGTGGCGTCGGCCGTGCCGACGAGAACGTCCGGCACCGCGAGCATGAGCGGTGGGTACCCGTCACGTCGATGCCGGAAACGCCGCACCGTCGCGGTAGGGCACTGCTTGACTGACGGCATGACGACCGCTGGTCCGCTCTCCGTCTTGTTCGACCTCGACCGGCTCGCGGTCGCCGGCGCACTCGCCGTTCGACCGATGACGACCGACGAGCTGGTGGAGGTGACCGGCCGGGAGCGGCGGCTGGTGCTGACGGCGCTCGGTGATCTGCGCGGCGCCGGCATCGTCCGCCAGGTCGACCACCGCTACGAGATCGACGTCGCCGCGTTGCGGGCCGTGGCACGCGACGCGTCGGAGGCCGAGATCCCGATGGACGCGGTGATCGGGTTCGGCATGACCGACGGCGAGCGGCGGATCCTCGAGCGCTACTTCTCCGGTCGCGTGCTGAACGAGATCCCGGTGCAGCGGGCGCGGCGGATCGTGGTGCTCCAGCGGTTGGCGCTCGAGTTCGAGCCCGGTCGGCGGTATGCCGAGGCCGAGGTGAACGCGGTCCTCGGTGCGTTCCACCCCGACTGGTCCACGCTGCGCCGAGGCCTGGTCGACGAGGGCTTCCTCGATCGCGAGTCGCGGGGTGGCGGCAACCTCTACTGGCGCAGTGGCGGGCGTGTGACCGACCTCGCACCCGGCTGACACGGGTCGTCTCCACCGGTCACATCTACGCTCGGGACCATGACCGTCCTCGACATGTGGCGAACCTTCCGGACGACCGTGCAGTTCCGGACGATGGAGCTCGACCCGGTCGCACGCCGCCTTCGCGGCGCCGTGAACGTCGACGACCTCCGGCGCGTCGCCAAGCGTCGCCTGCCGCGTGGCGTGTTCGACTACATCGACGGCGCTGCCGAGGACGAGCGGTCGCTCGCGAACAACGCGGCGGCCTTCACCCGGTGGGAATTTCGCCCGAACGTGCTGCGCGACGTGAGCGCGATCGACACCTCGACGACGTTGTTCGGGCGGCGGGTGTCGATGCCGCTCGTGCTGGCACCGACCGGGTACACCCGGCTCACCCACTCCGAGGGAGAGCTGTCGGTGGCCCGCGCCGCTGCCCGTGCCGACGTGCCGTACTCGCTGTCCACGATGAGCACCCGTTCGATCGAGGAGGTCGCGGCCGTCAGCGACGGCCCGAAGTGGTTCCAGGTCTACACGTGGAAGGACCGCGGGCTCGTGCGGGAGCTCGTCGAACGCTCGGCGGTGGCCGGGTACGAGGTGCTCTGGCTCACCGTCGACACCGCCGTGCTGGGGAACCGCGAGCGCGACGCCCGGAGGGGCTTCACCGTGCCCCCGAAGGTCGGGCCCGGGACGCTGGTCGACGGTGTGCTCCACCCCGCGTGGACCTACGACTTCCTGACCCACGACCCACTCGAGTTCGCCAACGTCGCCCACGTGCCCGGTCGAGCGGCGCGAGGCCAGGCGAACATGGGGCGTGGCGCGTACGTGATGGCGAACTTCGACCAGAAGCTGTCGTGGACCGACGTCGAGTGGCTGCAGTCGATCTGGTCGGGTCCGATCGTGCTGAAGGGCATCCAGACCGTCGAGGACGCCGAACGGGCGGTCGCGATGGGGGTGCACGGCCTCGCACTCTCGAACCACGGCGGCCGGCAGCTCGACGACGCCCCGGCACCGCTCGACCTCGTCGAGCCGGTCCGCCAGGCGGTGCAGGACGCGGCGACGATCATCTGCGACGGTGGCGTCCGCCGGGGGAGCGACATCGTCAAGGCCGTCGCGCTCGGCGCCGACGCCTGCTCGATCGGCCGTGCGTACCTGTACGGCATGGCCGTCGCCGGCGAGCGCGGGGTCGATCACGTGCTCGCGATCCTCCGGAACGGCCTCGAGCGCACGATGGCGTTGACGGGCCGCACGTCGCTCGCCGAGATCGATCGCGACCTCGTCCGGTCGAAGGTGTGACGCCGTTCCACCAGCGGCGGCGCGAGCGCTGCTAGCGTCGAACCTGTGTTCGTCCCGAGCTCCGTGCCCTCCGTGCCTCGTCCGACCGGCACCCTGCGCGTGCTCGGCATCGATCCGGGATTGACCCGCTGCGGCTACGCGGTCCTCGACGGCCGCGGCCCGGGTGCCCCCGTCGCCGTGGCGCTCGGGGTGATCCGGACCCCTCCCACCGACGAGCTGCCGCACCGGCTCGCCGCCCTGCGAACCGAGCTGGTCGGACTCTTGTGCGAGTTCCGGCCCGACGTCGTCGCGGTCGAGCGGGTCTTCTTCCAGGTCAACGTCCGAACGGCGATGTCGGTCGGGCAGGCGAGCGGGCTGGCGCTCTGCGAGGCTGCCGCGGCCGGGTGCGAGGTGGTGCAGTACACGCCCAACGAGGTCAAGGACGCCGTCGCCGGGTACGGCGGCGCCGGCAAGGAGCAGGTCGCCAAGATGGTCCAGGCCCGATTGAAGCTGTCGCAACGTCCGAAGCCGGCGGACGCCGCTGATGCCGCTGCGCTCGCGTTGTGCCATCTCGCCGTCGCCCCGCTGAACCGTCGAGTCGCTGCCGCCGCGGGGGGACGCCGATGATCGGCTCGCTGCGGGGGGAGATCCTCGAGCGCGACCTGTCCGGCAAGGTGCTCATCGAGGTCGGCGGGGTCGGGTACGTCGTGCACGTGTCGCAGCGCGTGCTCGCCGAGCTGGAGCCGTCGACGCCTGCGTTCCTGTACGTGCACCATCACATCCGCGAGGCCGACCAGCAGCTGTACGGGTTCGTCACCCGTGACGAGCGCAACACGTTCCAGGTGCTGATCGCCGTCCACCAGGTCGGCCCGGCGTTGGCGATGGCGATCCTGGCGACCCATCCGCCGGCGGCGCTGGTCGACATCGTCGCCAGCCAGGACGTCGCGGCGATGACGCTCGTGTCCGGGGTCGGGAAGAAGACGGCCGAGCGTCTGCTCGTCGAGCTGAAGTCCAAGCTCGGCGTGCCGGTCCTCGACGGGGTGGGCGGAATGGGCGGTGGTTCGAGCGTGGTGGCCGACGTTCGGGAGGCGCTGCTCGGACTGGGCTACGGCGACGGCGAGATCCGCGACACGCTGCGCGAGCTGCCGTCGTCCGACGACGCCGCCGAGCTGTTGCGCGACGCGCTCAAGTCGTTGGGAGCGCGCCGTGCGTGACGAGTTCACCGATCCGGGCATCGCCTCCGACACCGAGGACGTCGTCGAGGCGGGGCTCCGCCCGCGGGCGCTCGCCGAGTTCGTCGGTCAGCGCGAGCTCAAGGAGCACCTGTCGATCGTGCTCGAGGCAGCGCGGCGGAGGGGTCAATCGGTCGATCACCTGCTCTTCGCCGGTCCGCCGGGGCTCGGGAAGACGACACTCGCAGGCATCGTCGCGACCGAGATGGGTTCGCACCTCCACGTCACGTCGGGGCCGGCGCTCGAACGGGCGGGCGACCTGGCCGCGATCCTGACGAAGCTCGAGGAGGGCGACGTGCTGTTGGTCGACGAGATCCACCGCCTGTCGCGCGCCGTCGAGGAGATCCTGTACCCGGCGATGGAGGACTTCCAGCTCGACATCATCGTCGGCAAGGGCCCGGCGGCGTCGAGCATCCGGCTCACGATGCCACCGTTCACCCTCGTCGGTGCCACGACCCGCACGGGCATGATCACGGGTCCGCTGCGCGATCGGTTCGGGCTCGTCGCCCGGCTCGACTACTACGACGACGACGAGCTGCAGCAGATCGTCACCCGAGCCGCCGGCATCCTCGCCGTGATGATCGACGACGAGGGCGCCTGGGAGATCGCGCGCCGTTCCCGCGGCACACCGCGCATCGCGAACCGGCTCCTGCGTCGCGTGCGCGACTTCGCCGAGGTCCGTCACGAGGGGTCCATCACCCCGGCGATCGCGCGGGAGGGGCTCCGGCTGTTCGGGGTCGACGACCTC
>DATHUU010000142.1:0-11814 GCA_035461925.1 Ilumatobacter sp. | reverse complement strand
AACGCCGAGCCCTGCGCGCCATGTACCCCACCTGCACCTTCCACGGCTGCGACATCGAGTTCAACCGCTGCGAGATCCACCACATCCACCACTACGAAACCGGCGGCACCACCGACCTCGAAAATCTCCTCCCCCTGTGCTCCCGACACCACCACGTCGTCCACGACCTCAACTGGACCCTCGAGCTCGACCAACACCGCACCCTCACCATCCGCGACCACCACGACAACATCCACGCCGTCGTCCCACTCCCCGCCACCCGAGAACGCATCATCCCGACCCAGACGACCGACACCCAACCGCCAAGCGGACCACCCGGAACCAGTCCGCCCCGCCACCAGCGACCACCCGGACGACCACCCGGACGACCGCCGGGTCGACCACCGGACGAGTTCAGCCTCACCGCCTGAACGCAGCCCCACCTCACCTCCGTCCCAACCCGGTCCCCCGATGCCCCGGCACGTCCGGGCGCATCGGCGCGCTGCGGTGGAGAACGACGGCGCTCCGTTCAGCGGGCGCGGTCGTCGACGTCGAGCTGGTGGTGGGTGAACTCGTGGGCGAGCCAGCGGAGTCCGTCAGCCACGGTGCCCTCGCCCCAATCACCGTGCTGGAACGTGGTGGCGTGATCGAGGGCACGGCTCAGGTCGACGAACGTCGTGGTGGCATCGTCGAGCGCCCAGAGTGCCGGTGCCGTCGGCAGGTTCCGGTAGTTCCGGGCCGCTGCGAGCTCGTCAGGGTCCCAGCCGGCGAGCAGCGACCCCGGATCGGCACGGACCTGCACCCACCGCTCCGACCAGCTCCGGGCCAGGTCGGTGAGGTGCCACACGTACGCGCTGGCGTTCCAGCCACCATCTGCAGCCGACGCCATGCCGTCACGCCCGTCGAGCAGGGCCGTGTACCGGGCCGGAGCGCGTTCGATCGCGTCGAGCGCCGAGTCGGACGTGCAGGACCAGTCGAAGCCGCAGCCCTCACACCGGTCCGGCGCCCCGCCGTCGGAGATCCAGGCCAGTGCGCCGGTGAGGAACGAGGAACGCGTGGTCGGCATCACGCGAGTCTCGCGCTGTCAGTCCAGCTTCGGGAGCACCTTCAAGCCGAGCTCGACGAGCTGCTTGGGGTCGACCTCGAGCGGGGAATTCGTCATCGGGTCCTGACCGGACTGGGTCTTCGGGAAGGCGATCACCTCGCGGATGTTCTCCTCACCGGCCAGGATCGCGACCATCCGGTCGAGACCGACCGCGAAGCCGCCGTGGGGCGGGGCGCCGTACTCGAACGGGTTGAGGAAGAACCCGAACTTGCGGGCCGCTTCGTCCTCCGAGATGCCGAGCGCGGTGAAGATCCGCTGCTGGAGATCGGACTCGTGGATCCGGATGCTGCCCGAACCGAGCTCCCATCCGTTGAGCACGAGGTCGTACGCGATCGAGCGCACCGCGAGCGGATCGGACTCGATCTTGTCGACGTCGTCGGGATGGGGACGGGTGAACGGGTGGTGACCCGGCTTGGGGCGGCCGGTCTCCCGGTCGATGCCGACGAACAACGGGAACTCGACGACCCACACGTACTTGTACGGGCCCTGGTGCACCGGAGGGCGGCCGAGGTCGTTGCGGAGCGTCCCCAGCACCTCGCACGTGGTCACCCACTCGTCGGCGACGATCAGGATCAGATCACCGGCAACGGCGTCGAACCGCTCGACGATGTCGGCGGTCTCCCCCTCGGAGATGAACTTCGCGACCGGACTCTCGAAGCTCAACCGATCGTCCGCTGCGGCGACCTTGAGCCACACGAGACCCTTCGCGCCGAGGCCCTTCGCACGATCGGTCAGCTTGTCGAGCTGGTTTCGACCGAAGTCACCCGCTGCTCCGTCGACCTTGATCCCCTTGATCGAGCTCGCGGACGAGAACGCCTTGAACTCCGTGGACGCGAAGACGTCGGTGAGCTCGACGAGCTCCATCCCGAATCGCAGGTCGGGCTTGTCGATGCCGTAGCGGTCCATCGCGTCGTGCCAGGTGATGTGCGGGATCGGGTCGGGTCGCTCCCCCGTCACCGCCTCGGCGGCGTCGAGCACCGCCTCGCTCACCGCGTCGAGGACGTCGTCCTGCTCGACGAAGCTCATCTCGAGGTCGAGCTGCATGAACTCGTACTGGCGATCGGCACGGAGATCCTCGTCACGCAGGCAGCGGGCGATCTGGTAGTAGCGGTCGATGCCGCCCACCATCAGGAGCTGCTTGAACAGCTGCGGCGACTGCGGGAGTGCGTAGAACGCGCCGGATTCCTTGTGCGACGGGACGAGGAACTCGCGGGCACCCTCGGGTGTCGACGGGACGAGCATCGGCGTCTCGACCTCGACGAACCCCTGCCGCTCCATCGCCGCGCGGCACGCGGCGTTGACGGCCGAGCGGACCCGGATGTTCCGTTGCATCCGCTCCCGACGCAGGTCGAGATACCGGTACTGGAGCCGGATGTTCTCGTCGACGTCGTCGGCACGCTGATCGATCGGGAACGGCGGCGGCACGGCCTTGCGGAGCGTCTCGACCACGCACTCGCCGAGCTCGATCTCGCCGGTCGGCAGGTTGGGGTTGACCGTCCCGTCCGGGCGGGCCCGGACGACGCCGGTCACCTTGACCACGTACTCCGAACGCACGTCGACGTCGTCGTTGATGACGCACTGCGTGATGCCGGTGTGGTCGCGGAGGTCGACGAAGGCGAGGTGCTCGCCGTGCTCGCGGCGGCGGCCGACCCATCCGGTGAGGGTGACGGTCTGGCCGATGTGCTCGGAACGGAGCTCGCCGCACTGATGCGTACGCATCGAGGTCGAGGTGAAGGAGGAGGTGGAGCTCATGGGTCTTCCTGGAGTCGGTGCTGGAGATCGTGGACGAGTTGGTCGCGGGAGACGGGGACCTGGTCGCCGTCGCCACGGAGCGGCCGGACGATGGCCGTTCCGGCGGCCACCTCGTCGGTGCCGACGATCACGGCGAAGGGGGCGCCGGAGCGGTTGGCACCCTTCATCTGGGCCTTCATCGACCGGTTGTCGAACGACCGATCGCACGAGATGCCCGCCGCGCGCAGGTCGGCCGAGATGCGAAGCGCCTCGCGTCCCCCGGTCGTGTCGACGACGAACACGTCGACGGCCGGGTCGGGTGCGGTGAACACGCCTTCGTCGTCGCAGGCGATCAGGGTCCGGTCGACACCGAGCGCGAAGCCGATCCCCGGTGTGGGCGGTCCGCCGAGCTCCTCGACGAGTCCGTCGTAGCGGCCGCCACCGCCGAGCGCGTTCTGCGCCGAGTCGAGGGTGCCACCCTGGAACTCGAACGTCGTCCGCCGGTAGTAGTCGAGCCCGCGCACGAGCTTCATGTCGATCGTGAACGGGATCGCGAGGTCGCGGAGGCCGGACTGCACGGTCGCGAAGTGGTCGGCGGCCTCGGTCGACCAGAACTGGTCGATCGTGGGGGCCGACTCGACGTACGGGGCGTCCTCGCGACGCTTGGAGTCGAGCACCCGGAGCGGGTTCTTGTCGAGCGTCTGGATGCTCTGCTCGCTCAGGTCGCCGCCCGCCTCCTCGAAGTGGGCGCGCAGGGCGTCGACGTACCGGGTGCGGTCGTCGGGCTCACCGAGGCTGTTGAGGCGGAGCGTGACCTGGCGCAGGCCGAGACGGCGGTAGAAGTCCCAGGCGAGGGCGATCACCTCGACGTCGAGGTACGGGTCGTCGGGGCCGAGCACCTCGACGCCGACCTGGTCGAACTGGCGATAGCGCCCGCGCTGCGGCTTCTCGTACCGGAAGTTCGGGCCCGAGTACCACGTCTTCCACGGGGTGACCGGTCGGTGCTGCACGAACGCCCGACACACGCTCGCTGTCTGCTCCGGCCGGAGGGCCACGTGCCGTTCACCCTTGTCGACGAAGTCGTACATCTCCTTCGTCACGACGTCGGTCGCGTCGCCGATCCGGGTGAAGACGGCGAGGTCTTCCATCACCGGTGGGATGACCAACTCGTAGCCGGCCCGTTCGACGACCTGTGCGAACACCTCGGTGAACGCACGCCAGCGTGTCGACTCCGGCGCGAGGATGTCACGCATCCCGGGGCTCGTCTGGAACGCAGGCACGGCCGTCGAGGCTATCGGCCGAACCTCCCGGTCGCCGTGAGCGATGCGGCGTCTACGCTCCGGGTCATGTCGCACGAGTTCGACGTCCAGCGCCGGAGTCCGTACACGCCGGAGGGACAGATCGAGCAGGCCGGACACGTGAGCCGCGGCATCGTCCGACGGGTCGGTCGTCACCGCATCGGTCAGGTCTTCCTCGCCGGAGCGCTGCTCTGCGTCGCGCTCGCCGTGGTCGTCTTCGTCGCCTGAACCTGCACCAGCCGGCCCGACGAGTCAATCGCGGCCGCGCAGCGCGTCGACCGGCTCCATGCGAGCCGCGCGCACGGCCGGGTACGCGCCGGCGAGGAGCCCCACCAGTGCTCCGGCAGGCGGTGCGAGGAGCGGCATCCAGGTGTCGAGCACCGGGGTCCAGCCCTTCACGGCGGACACGATCACCACGATGATCACGCCCACGCTCGCGCCGAGGATCCCTCCGACCAGCCCGATCGCGGCCGATTCACCGAGGAACTGGGTCGCGATGTGGCGGCGCCGTGCCCCGAGCGCGCGCCGGAGCCCGATCTCGGACGTCCGCTCGATCACGGTCACGAGGGTGACGTTGGCGATGCCGATCGCACCGACGACGAGCGACACCAGCCCGAGCAGCAGGAACAGGCTGTTCACGTCGCCCGCCACGCGATCGCGCGCCCCCTGTGGCAGCGACGGCGCCGCGACGGCGAGCGTCTCGGGAGCGCTGGGGGCCAGCGCGACCGGTGCCTGTGCCGCGATCACGTCACCAGCGCCGAGCTCGACCTCGATGACCACACGCTCCGGCCGCGTCACGGCGAAGACCTCGGCGGCTGCAGCGCTGGTGATCACGACCGATCCGAGGAGTCCACGGTCGCGAACCGCCTCGTCCGCGATGCCGATGACCGAGAAGAAGGTGTCACCCACGAACAGTCCCGGCTGCACGTCGAGGCGTCGGATTCCCAGCTCCTGGGCCAGGTTCACACCGATCACGGCGACCCGGTCGGCGCGGTCGATGTGGCCCTGGTCGAACCATCGCCCGGCGGCGATCCGACCCCGGAGCGCGTCGAGCAGTCCGGGCGAGGCCGCGAGCACGGGTACGACGTGCTCGTAGTCGCCCGACGGATCGACGAGCGCCACCGTGCGGACCGGGCCCGGGTTGGCGACGTCGGCGATCGCCCCGGACGCGACGACACCGTTCAGGCGATCGAGGCGGGTCTCGACTTCCCAGGGCAGTCGGCCACTTCCCTGCTGGCCGCCGCTGCTCCGCGCCGTCACCACCACCTGGCTCGCCCTCAGCTCGTCGAACTGGTCGATGATCTGGCTCCCCGCGGTGCGCGACAGTCCCAGGGTGACGATCAGAGACGCCAGGCCGAGCACGGTACCGAGCGTCGTGAGCATCGATCTCGTCGGACGGGCGAACACGCCGGCGAGCATCTCGTCGAATGCGTCCACGAGCCGGAACCGGCTCGGGGGCGTGCAGATCGGAGTACTCACGGCACCGTCTCCACCACGGGCGCAGCCTCGCTGAGCTCACCGTCGACGATTCGGACGCGCCGGGCCGCTCGCTCGGCGACACCGAGGTCATGGGTGATCACGCAGACCGTCAACCCGTCGGCCACCAGCCCGTCGAACAGCTCGAGCATCGATGCCGTCGTCACCGAGTCGAGGTTGCCGGTCGGTTCGTCGCAGAGCAGGATCGAGGGCTCGACCGCCAGCGCACGGGCGACGGCGACGCGCTGGCGTTCACCGCCGGACAGCCGGTCGGGGCGGAATCCGGCCCGGTGGGACAGCCCGACGCGCGCCAGCGCGTCGATCGCGCGACGACGGCGCTCCAGCCTGTTCACGCCCTGGTACAGGCCGCCGAACATCACGTTCTCCAGGGCCGATCGGTGGGCGATCAGGTGGAAGGCCTGGAACACGAAGCCGATGCGAGCGGCGCGGAGCCCCGCCCGCTGTGCGTCGGTCAACGTGCCCGCGTCGATCCCGTCGAGCAAGTAGGTGCCCGACGTCGGCCGGTCCAGCAGGCCGAGCACGTTCAACAGCGTCGTCTTGCCCGATCCGGACGGCCCGACGATCGCGAGGTGCTCCCCCGCCTGGATCGTCAGGTCGACGGCTCTCAACGCATGGACCGGCGGTGTGCTGTCGAACACCCGCGAGACGGACCGGAGCTCGATGACCGCGCTCATCAGCCGGCGAGCTCGGGGAAGCGGCTCACGAGGTCGTCGACGACGTCGAGCTCGATCTGTCGTTGGACCTCCTTGACGTCGGCGTCGTCCTGACAGGCCTGGTCCTGCTTCCAGAGCTCGACCTCGATCGCGGTGAGCCGCTCGATCTCGTCCGCCGACAGCTCCGAGGGCTCGCCGAGGTAGACGAACCCCTCGCCGTTCTCGTTGGTCTCCGCCGAGTAGACCGGCTCCCCCGACTCGAAGTACTCGTTCATCTCTGCTTCGGACGAGACCGGGATCGCTTCCAGTCCCTGTGCCTCGGTCTTCAACCGGTTGATCACGTTCCACATCTCGTCGGGACGTTGCGGCGCCGGGTCGAGCCCACGTTCCTCGACGACTGGCGCCATGCACCCTGCCCACGCCCGGTGCGCGTCCTCCAGGCGGGGATCGGAGGCGAGGTTGGCGAAGTAGTCCTCGAGCGCGCCCTCGACCTCGGGTGCGAGATCGCGGTCGTCCCACACCTCGGCCGAGGCGATGCCGCTGCAACCCATCGCCTCGGGTGCCGGCTCGACGAATTCACCGTCCGCGTCGGCTGGCTCCTCGAACGCTCCACCGTAGAGGGCCTCGTAGTAGGCGGTCTGCTCGTCGGGGCTCAGGCTGTTGACGTACTCCTGGTTGGGATCCTCGAACGCCTGCCCCTCACCGCCGCCGAGCTCGTACAGCTCGTACGACCGCATCACCCCGTAGCCGTACTTCTCACCGAAGGCGACGGGATCGCTGAACTGGAGCTCGTCCTCCGGGTTCGACTGCGCGGACCAGTCGACGGGCTGGTACTCGAACCCCTGGTCGCGCATGCAATCCGCGGTCAGCTCCTCGACTTCGAGCTGGCGGCGACGATCCTCGATCGGGTTCGCTTCCCAGCCCAACAGCGCAGCCAGCGGGTTGTCGCTGTCGGCGTATCCGCCGGACGCCTCGCCGTCGTCGTCAGCGCCGTCGTCCGCGTCGTCGTCGGGTTCGTCGTCGGTTTCGTCGTCACGGCCGGGCACGGTCGGCCCTTGCGTCGCGTCCTCGTTCAGCCGCTCGTTGGTCTCGACACCGACCACGACCCGATCGCCGACGTCGAGGGCGGCGGCGTCGAGCGGTCGAACCTCGGCGAGGCCGCTCGCCGTCAGACCCACCTCGACCTCGACGACCTCGGTGACGGCGCGCTGGTCATCGGTCGCCGCGACGCGCTCGACCTCGACCTGGCTCACCTGGTCGGGCCCCACGGTGAGCGCGGCCACGGGGACCACCAGGACCTCACCGTCGGTCGAGGCGACCGTCACGACCACGCGCGCGTCCCAGAACACGTAGTCCGCCACCACCGCCGGCGCGTCCGGCAGGATCGCGACCTCCAACCTCCCGGTCCCCTCCGACGGACCGACCGGCTGGTCTCCGGGGTCCGACGCGGGCACGGTCGGTGTCCCGACGTTGAGCACGGTTCCGGTCGTGGTGACCCCGGCACCCCGGATCTCGATCGCAACCGGCGCGCCGACGGCGACCAGGCCGGAGTCGACCCGGCTCACCCGAGCGGTGACGAGCGTGGACGAGGTCGCCAGCGTCCCGACCGGACCCTGCACCGTCGACCCGAGCGTCACGAACGACTCGGTCACGTTGGACGGCAACGCAGGTACGAAGACGATCTCCCCCGGCGAGATCCGCAGTCCCGTGGCAGCCTGGAGCGCGGTGAGGTTCGTGGTGGCGGCCGCGAGGGCCAGGCCCGCCGATGCGACGGTCTCGCTCAGCGCCGACGTGTCGCCGCTCGCGGTGCCCTCCGCGTACTGGGCCTCGGCCAGCTGGAGTTGGAAGCGGGCGTCGGCGATCGCCTGGTCGGCTGCCGCAACGGACCGCGCGCGCTCGTTCTCGGCGCTCACGACGGCTGCCTCTGCGGCGACGAGGGACTCTCGAGCCTGCGCGACCTCGACCTCGAGGGCCGAGATCCTGTCGGCGGAGTACGGCTCACCGGTGTCGGGGTCGACGGCGCCACTGAGCGCCAGATCGCGGATCCGGACCGCGGCATCGCTGACGGTGCGGGCGGCGTCACGCGACGCCGCAGCCGCGGCGACGCTCTGGTCTGCGTCGACGCGCGCCCGGCGGGCGTCGTCCTCGGCAGCCGGCACCGCTGCTCGGGCGGACGCCAGCGTTCGATCGAGCTGCAGCCGCTCCGACTCGAGCATCGGCCGGCTGGCCGACGCGAGCGCCTCCTCCGCGGTGCGAAGGTTGTCCTCGGCCTGTCGCACCGCGTCCTGCGCGTCGGTCAAGGCATCGCGTTCGTCGACCGACGGCCCTTCGGCGACGTAGCCGGCGTCGCTGTACATCTGCTCGACGGCCGCGGCGGTCGACGTGTCGAACACGGAGTCGCGGGTGCCCGGATCGTAGCCCAACCGAGCGAGAGCCTCTTCGAGCTGGGTCACGTCGGGTCCCTCGCTGCCGATCACGAGGCGGCGATACATGGGGAGCTGCCCCTGGAGAGCGAGCACGGGCCGACCGGTGACCTCGAGCAGTACATCCCCCTCCTGCACGACGTCGCCGACCGCCCGCACGTCGGTCACGACCGCAGCCTCCCCAGGCCCGATCCCGACGTTGCCGGCGAGCTGGATCAGGGTGGGCTCGTTGTAGTTGACCTGCCCCGCCAGCACGAGCTCGGAGCTCAACGACCGCAGCTCGACCGGGACGGTGATGAGCGAAGGCACCGGTGCCGCACGTGCGGCGGCACGGTCCGCTGGTGACTCGATCCGGTTCCCGATGAATCCGCCGACGACGCCGGCAAGGATCGCGGACACGACCACCAGCACCGCCGTGCGTCGGCGTCCGCGTCCGTCGGCGACGGTGTCGACGACGTCATCCGTGACGACACCGGCCTCGACGGCCTCATCTCCGCTCATGCCACCTGTCCTCTTGGCGAGCCGTCGACACCACGGCTGGTGGCGGGCACACTAGAGCCTGGGATGCCCGAGCGAGTGGGCGGATCGGGCCCGCGCGTCAGTCGCTCGCGATGGCGCCGGGGAGGATGCGGTGGACCTCGTAGACCGCCTCGATGCGCTTGATCGTGTTCAGGACCGAGTTGAGCTGGGCCGGGTTCGACATCTCGAACTGGAACCGCATCTTGGCGACCCGGTCGTCGCCGGTGACGGTCTCGCACGACAGGATGTTGACACCCTGATCTCCGAGGGCGTTCGCCACGTCGCGCAGGAGCCGTGACCGATCGAGCGCCACGACCTCGACACCGGCCTTGAACACGCTGTCCGTGCGCTCGCCGTCCCATTCCACCTCGATGAGACGAGTCGACTGCTCCTGGCCGAGTGAGGCTGCGTTGGCGCAGTCGACGCGGTGCACGCTCACGCCGCGCCCGCGGGTGACGAACCCGACGATCGCGTCCCCGGGCACGGGCGTGCAGCAGTTGGCCAGCCGCACCATCACGTCGTCGAGCCCCTCGACGTGGACGCCGATCGAGCCGTCCGGCGCCCGGCGCCGCGGGCCGCGGGGGCTGAACACCTGCGACGGCAGTTGCTCCTCGCTCCCCTCGCCGCGGAACATGCGTGCGACCCTTTGGGCGACGCTGCGCGCCGAGACGTGGTGCTCACCGATCGCGGCGAGGAACGTGTCCATGTCGACGTAGCTGAGCTCGGCGATGACCTCGGTCAGCTGGTCGGAATGCCAGATCTTCTGAGCCGGGAGACCCTCCCGACGGAACTCGTCGGCCAACTCGTCGCGACCCTGCTCGATCATGTCGACGCGCCGCTCGCGACTGAACCATTGCCGGATCTTGTTCTGGGCGCGGTGCGACACGGCGAACTGCAGCCAGTCCTGCGAGGGTCCGGCGGTCTCGACCTTCGAGGTGAAGATCTCGCACGTGTCACCGCTCTGGAGCTGATGATCGAGCGACACGAGCCGGCCGTTCACCTTGCTGCCGATGCACGCGTGTCCGACCTCGGTGTGGATCGCGTACGCGAAGTCGATCGGCGTTGACCCGACCGGGAGCGTGATCACCTTGCCCTTCGGCGTGAACACGAAGACCTCGTCCTGCTCCAGGTCGGTCTTCAGGTTCTGCATGAACTGAGCGGGGTCGGAGACCTCCGCCTGCCAGTCGATGATCCGGTTCAGCCAGTCGATCTCGCTGCTGTTGCCGTCGCTCTTGTATGCCCAGTGCGCCGCGACGCCCCACTCGGCACGGTGGTGCATCTCGCGTGTCCGGATCTGCACCTCGATCGGGCGTCCGCCCGGCCCGATGACGGTGGTGTGCAGGCTCTGGTAGAGGTTGAACTTCGGCATCGCGATGTAGTCCTTGAACCGACCCACCACCGGACGCCAGCGACCATGGATGCTGCCGAGCGCCGCATAGCAGTCCTTGATCGAGTCGACGATCACCCGCACCGCCACGATGTCGAAGATCTCGTCGAACTCCCGCCCCTTCAGGACCATCTTCTCGTAGATGCTCCAGAGGTGCTTGCCGCGGCCGGTGATCTCGGCCTGGATGCCCAGCTCGGTCAGGCGAGCGTCGAGCTCGGCGATCGCCTGCGCGAGGTACACGTCGCGCTCGGGCGTGCGCGTCGCGACGAGGTGATCGAGCTCCGCGTACCGCCGTGGATGCAGTGCGGCGAACGAGAGGTCCTCGAGCTGCTGCTTGATCTCCTGGATGCCGAGCCGGTGCGCGAGCGGCGCGTAGATGTCGAGCGTCTCCTGGGCGATGCGCTGCTGCTTCTCGACCGGCATGCCGGCCAGGGTCCGCATGTTGTGGAGCCGATCGGCGAGCTTGATGAGCAGGACCCGCAGATCCTTGGCCATCGCGACCAGCATCTTGCGCATCGTGGCGGCCTGCTGGGCCTCTCGTGAGTCGAACTGGATCCGTTCGAGCTTGGTGACGCCGTCGACGATCCAGGCGACCTCCTCGCCGAAGTGCTCGCGCACGTCGGCCAGCGTGATCTCGGTGTCCTCGACCGCGTCGTGCAGCAGGGCCGCTGCGATCGACGTCTCGTCGAGCCCGATGTCGGCCACGATCTTGGCGACCGCCAGCGGATGGTTGATGTAGCTCTCACCGCTCGAGCGGGTCTGGGACCGGTGAGCCTCGGCGGCCATGTGGTAGGCCCGGTTGATCGTGTCGACGCGAGCCTTGCGGTTGTACGTGCGGAAGCTCGCGAGGAGCGGCGTCAGCTCGGTGGCCGCGGCGGTCTCGTGATGCCGACGCCAAGGGAGGACGCGGTCGACCGTGGCCACTCAGTACCTCGTCAGGCTCTCCACGCGGTGCTGGGACAGGCGCTCGTGCCCGGCCAGGTCGCGGATCTCGATGAGGAACCCGAAGCCGACGATGTGACCACCGAGCGTCTCGACGAGCCGGCCCGTCGCGGCGGCGGTGCCGCCCGTGGCGAGGACGTCGTCGACGATCAGGATCTTCTCGTTCGGGTGGATCGCATCACGGTGGATCTCGAGCTTGTCGGTGCCGTACTCGAGCTGGTACTCCTCGCGGGCGACTGCCCACGGGAGCTTGCCTGCCTTGCGGACCGGTACGAACCCC
>DATHUU010000141.1:0-12088 GCA_035461925.1 Ilumatobacter sp. | reverse complement strand
CGACGTCCTCGATCGTCGGCTCCGCTACCTCCACACGAGCCTGCTCCTGCTCGACGAGTCTGGGCAACGGCTCTACACGATCGCCAGCCACGGGTTCGACACCCAGGGGATCGGGGCCGAGGTCGTCGTGGGTGAGGGGCCGATCGGCCTGGTGGCGGCGCGCTGCGAGCCGATGCGGGTCGGGAGCCTCTCGCAGTCCGCGAAGTACTCCGGTGCGATCCGTCGCCGTTACGAGGACGTCGGGGTGCGACCCGACCGCGAGGTGCCCCTGCCGAGCGTGCCCGGTGTCCAGAGCCGGATCGTCGTGCCGGCCATGGTCGCCGGTCAGCTCGTCGCCGTCCTCGTCGCCGAGAGTCGGCGTCCGGCTCACTTCGGCGAGTCGGACGAGCTCGTGCTCCGCGCCGCGGCGACGCTGCTCGCCGGTGGCATCGAGGCCCTGCGAACCGTCGACCAGGAGCGTGACGTCGAGCCCGCCGTTCCCGCCGCGCACGCTGCTGTCCGGGTCGCCGAACCTGGCGCCACCGGCATCCGCTTCTTCCCGGTCGATGCGAGCGTCTTCGTCGACGGCGACTACCTGATCAAGGGGGTGGCGGGGCGGATCCTGTGGTCGCTGCTGCAGCAGTACACGGCAGACGGCCGCGTCGAGTTCACGAACCGCGAGCTCCGCCTCGACCAGAGCCTCGAGCTCCCCGGGTTCAAGGACAACCTGGAGAGCCGGCTCATCCTGCTCAAGCGCCGGCTCGACGAGCGCGGGACGCCGATACGGATCGAGAAGACGGGGCGCGGCCGGTTCCGGCTCGAGGTCTCGAGCACGCTCGTGCTCGAGTCGGTCGACCCGTGACTGCGATCTGAGGGTCAGCCGGGTGTCGGGACGCCGAGCTCGCGCTGGAGCTCGATCCCGAGCGCGAGCAGCTGCCAGTCGGTCGCGGCGGCGCCGACCAACGACACTCCGACCGGCAGCCCGGTCCGCCTGCCCAGGCCGGCCGGCAACGCCACGACCGGGAAGCCCGTCCAGTCCCAGAAGTGGGTGAGCGAGATCAGCGCGACATCGGATCCGGCGTGCACGTAGCCACCTCCCCGGAGCGGGGCGACGACGGGGATCGTCGGCTCGATGATCGCCGTGATGCGGTGCTCGTCGAGCCAGTCGGCCCACGCGGCGGTGATCGCCCGCCGGTCGGCCTGGATCGCCGCGTACCGCTCGCCGGTGATCGCCATCCGTTCGCCGAGCTCCACCCACTCCCGGAGCGCCGGCCGGTACTCGCCGCGGCGGCCGTCGAAGCGGCGATGGAACGCGAGCATGTCGGTGGTCATCACCGCGAGGAAGTCGTCGCCGAGATCATGGCCCATGGCGGGGGAACGCGGTTCGACGATCGTCGCACCGAGGCGACGGCAGGCGTCGATCGCGAGCTCGAAGCCGTCGGCGACGTCGTCGTCGAGATCGACGCCTGCGACCCGCGGCGACACGCAGAAGCGCGCCTCGGCGAGGGTGGCATCCGAGCCGCTCGCGGGGTCGTGATGGAGCGCGCTCTCGGCCCGGCCGCGGTCCGGTCCGGCCATCGCCGCGAGGAGGGTGCGGCAGTCGACGAGGGAGCGGGCCATCGGCCCGGCGTGGTCGAGGCTCCACGACAGCGGGACCACACCCGCGGTCGACACGAGCCCGCGGGTCGGCTTGATCGTCGACGTGCCGCAGCACGCCGACGGGATGCGGAGCGACCCGGCGGTGTCGGTGCCGGTGGCGGCCGGCACCATGTGGGTCGCCAGCGCGGCCGCCGAACCGCCGCTCGATCCGCCGGCCGACCGCGCCAGGTCCCACGGGTTCCCGACCTGATCGGTCGTACCGCCCGCCGCGAACTCGTGGGTGTGCAGGTGACCGAGCAGCACCATCCCGGCCGTCTCGAGTCGTTGCCACACGTCCCAGGACTCGGCCGGCACGTCGTCGAGCAGTCGGCTCGACGCGGTGATCGGCTTGCCGGCGACCCCGTAGAGGTCCTTCAGCCCGATCGGCACCCCGAGCAGAGCGGGCAACTCACCACCGTCTGCTCGCCGCCGGTCGGCGCTCGACGCCGCTGCCAGCGCATCGTCCTCGTACATCCTGATCCACGCGTTGACCGAGGCCGGGTCGCCGTCGGGAGTATGGGTGCCGTCGACGCTTCGGATGCGCGCCAGGCACGCCTCGGTCAGCTCCACCGCCGAGATGTCGCGGCGTTCGAGGGCATCGACGGCGTCCACGACGCCCAGCTCGGTCAGCTCACTCATCAGGCCATGCTCGCGCTGGGTGGCCGGCACCGAGGAGCCGGACTCGCCCCCGCCGCCGGTCGGGTCGGTGGTCGCGGGTGTCGTCAGTCCGGGGAGGTCTGCGCAGCCAGCGCCCGCCGGCCGAGCTCGAGCAGCGTCTCTTTCGGGAGTCGCTCCCGCATCGGCGCGAACACCGACTCCTCCTCCGATTCGAAGTGGCGCTCGATCTCCAGCAGCAGGGCACTCCCACGCTTCATGAACGCGAACCCGTCGGCGTCCAGATCGCGCATCTCCGCCAGCAGGCTGTTGAGCTCGTCGTGCTCTCCCATCCGCTCGTCGAGTGGTGTCGGACCGCTGGACGCGAGCATCTCGCGGAACGCGGGGAAGAGCACGTCCTGTTCGATCGCCTCGTGGGCCAACAGTCCGTCGACGATCTGGCGGTACAGCGCGCGGATCTCCTCGGGGTCGGTCACCGAGTCGAGACGCTCGGCGAGATCGCTGATCCGCCGGTGATCCCGTTCGAGGACCTCGATGATGTCCACGTCGATGATGTCGGTGTCGGTGGGCATCGCGACTCCCTTCGTCGAGCGGGCAGGTGTGGGCCGATGGTGGGCCGGTGGTGGGCCGATGGTGGGCCGGTGGTGGGATGAGGCTCGCGGTGCTGCCGTCGAGGCCATCGTGCCGTCGGCCGGATGGCTGCGGACAGTGCCGAAAGTCCACGCAACACTACGTGACCCTCGGGGACCGATCAGGGCCCGAAGACCCGGGCCTGCAACCACGGCGGGGGCGTACCATCGAAGCGAGGTCCGAGACGGAGCACACGATGTCCCACCCGAGTCCATGCGCGAGCGGTTCGTCCGGTCACACCATCCTGGCGAACGACCTGTTGTCGCCCGCCGTGCACCGGTTGGTCGTGCGGGCGCCCCGCGTCGCCGAGGTGGCCCAGCCCGGTCAGTTCGTGATCGTCCGGCTGGGGGACGGCGCGGAGCGGATACCCCTCACGATCGCCGAGCGTCGGCCGGACGACGGCTCGATCGTCCTCGTGGTCCAAGCCGTGGGGAAGAGCACGAGCGATCTCGTTGCGCTCGCGCCGGGTGACGAGATCGTCGATCTGGCGGGTCCGTTGGGCCGTCCTTCCGAGCTCGTCACCGGGGGCACGGCGGTGTGCGTCGCCGGAGGGGTGGGCGCGGCCGTCGTGTTCCCGATCGCGCGCCGCCTGGCCGAGCTCGGCGCCGACGTCGTCACGGTGCTGGGGGCGCGCACCGCCGACGGCATCGTCTACGAGGAGGAGTTCGCCGCGCTCGGGGAGCTGATCGTCTGCACCGACGACGGCTCCGCCGGTCGAGGCGGCGTCGTCACCGACGCGTTGGCCGAGCTGCTCGTCACGCGGCCCGCCGACCGTCCGGTCGTGGTGGTGTACGCGGCCGGTCCGGTGCCGATGATGCGTGCCGTAGCCGCGGTCACGCGGCCGCACGACGTGAGGACGATCGTCTCGCTGAACCCGATCATGGTCGACGGCACGGGGATGTGCGGCGGGTGTCGGGTCACCGTCGGCGGCGAGATGCGCTTCGCGTGCGTCGACGGTCCGGAGTTCGACGCCCATCGCGTCGACTTCGACGAGCTCGCCGATCGGCTGGGGACGTATCGGGAGCTCGAGCGTCAGTCGCTCGCGCACTCACCTCGGAGGGCGCGGTGACCGGTCCGCCGCTCTCGAAGCGCGAGCGTCTGGCGATCGCGCGCCAGGAGATGCCGGCACGCGACGCCTCCGAGCGGGCGCACTCGTTCGACGAGGTCAACCTGGGGTTCGCAGAACAGGTCGCCGCGCTCGAGGCACGACGCTGCCTGGACTGCAAGCGGGCGACCTGCGTCGACGGCTGCCCGGTCCGTGTCGACATCCCGGGCTTCGTCGGCGAGATCGAGCGCGGCGACCTCGCCGCCGCGGCGCAGATCCTGTTCGCCGGGAACGCGCTGCCGGCGGTCACGGGTCGCGTCTGCCCGCAGGAGAACCAGTGCGAGGCGGCGTGCATCCGCGGCCGCAAGGGCGCGCCCGTGGCGATCGGACACCTCGAACGATTCGTCGCCGACTGGGCGCGTGGCCACCTGCACGACGAGGTCATCGTCCCCGAACCGACCGGTCGGCACGTGGCGGTGATCGGCGCCGGCCCGGGCGGGCTCACCGCTGCCGGAGAGCTCGCGAGGCGCGGCCACGACGTCACGATCTACGAGGCCCTGCACCTGCCCGGCGGGGTGCTGACGTACGGCATCCCCGAATTCCGCCTGCCGAACGAGATCGTGCAGGACGAGGTACGCCGCCTCGAAGCGCTCGGCGTCCGGATCGAGTGCAACGTGGTGATCGGACGGACCTACACGCTCGACGAGCTCCGCGAGCGGTTCGATGCCGTGTTCGTGTCCGTCGGCGCCGGCCTGCCCGTGTTCTTGAACATCCCGGGCGAGGGGCTGAAGGGCGTCTACTCGGCGAACGAGTACCTGACCCGCGTCAACCTGATGCGGTCGTACGCGTTCCCCGAAGCCGACACACCCGTCCTGCACGGGGAGCGGGTCGTCGTGATCGGTGGTGGCAACGTGGCGATCGACGCCGTGCGCACGGCGCTGCGGCTCGGAGCCCACGAGGCCACGATCGTGTACCGGCGAGGTCGGGACGAGCTCCCCGCTCGTGCCGAGGAGGTCCACCACGCCGAGCAGGAGGGCGTGCAGTTCCGGTTCCAGGTCAGCCCGCTCGCGATCGAGGGTGACGACGACCGGTGGGTGGCCGGCGTGCGATGCGTCGACACCGAGCTCGGCGAGCCCGACGACTCCGGTCGGCGGCGCCCGGTCCCGGTCGAGGGCTCCGAGGGGGTGATCCCGTGCGACACCGTCGTGGTCGCGGTCGGCACCCGGGCGAACCCGTTGCTCACCTCGTCGGCACCGGAGCTCGCCCTCACCGATCGCGGCTACCTGGTCGCCGACGAGCACGGGATGACCAACCTGCCCGGCGTGTTCGCCGGTGGTGACATCGTGCGAGGATCCGCCACCGTCATCCTCGCGATGGGCGACGGCAAACGCGTCGCCGCGACCATCGACGCCTACCTCCACGAGACCCCGGTCGCCGTGACATCGGGCGCCGATTCCGTCGCCGCGTCGAACCGGTGAGCGCGCACGACGCACGCGTCGGGCGGTTGTGATAACGATGGAGCGATGGGGACGGATCGGTGGCGCGAGATCGCCGAGGAGTGGCGCTCGGAGCGCGTCGAGCGCTTCGCCCGTGGACGCCTCGACCCGTCGGATTTCGAGCGGCTGCGTGCCGCCGGACTGACGCGCTTGCCGGTCCCCGTCGAGCACGGGGGCGAGTGGACCGACGTCGCGACCTCGTTGCGGCCGATCTGCGAGGCGCTGCGAATCCTGGCCGCGGCCGACCCGTCCCCGGCGCTCGTGTCGGCCATGCACCCTGCCGTGCTGTCGTTCTGGCTCGCCAACGAGGCGGAGGGGCACGACGCCTGGGCGCACCAACGGACGGCGGTGGTCTCGTCGGCTGCCTCCGGCTCGCAGTGGGGCACCGTCACGTCGGAGCCGGGGAGCGGTGGCGACGTGACCCGGACCCGATCGATCGCTGCACCGGTGTCGGGCGCGGACGACATCGACATCCCGGGCGAACGCTACGTCGTCAGCGGAGACAAGCACTTCGGCAGTGGGACGGGCATCTGTTCGTTCATGTTCACGACCGCGGTCCCGGTCGGTGAGGAGCTACCAGCGGCGTTCTTCCTCGACACGCGGGCGCTCGTCGGCGGCTGTGACGTGCCCGGCTTCACGATCGCCAAGGCGTGGGACGGCGTCGGCATGTCCGCGACGCAGAGCCACGCCGTCCGGCTCGACGATTGCCGTGCGATCCGGCTCGCCTGGCCGGCCGAGCTCGACGTGCTCACGCGGGGCGCCGGTGCGATGAACCTGTGCCTGTTCACCGCGGTGGTGCTGGGTGTGGTCGACGAGGCGATCGCCGCCGCCGGCGAACGAGTGCGGCCGCGGGCGGCGTCGCTGCGGCCGTACGAGCAGGTGGAGTGGGCGCGGGCGGTGAACGACCACTGGCTCGCGACCCAGGCGTACGAGGGGATGCTCCGTGCGGTGGAGTCGGGCGATGCCGCGGCCGCGCTCGTCGCCGGTCTCCGCGGCAAGTCCGCGGTCGCCGAGCTCGCCGAGCAGACCCTGCTGCGCATCGGCCGCGTCGTGGGGGGCGGCACCTACTCGGGCTCCTCGCCGTTCGCGTCGTGGTTCGAGGACGTCCGGGCGCTCGGTTTCCTCCGCCCTCCCTGGGGTCTGGCCTACGACGGTCTCATCCTCGCCGCGTCGTAGGCGTGGCGGACGTGTGTCGGACGTGAGGCGGGTCAGCGGTCGCGGCGCAGCGACATCGCGCGTTCGAGACGCTGTCGAGCCATCGCCAGCGCCGCGGCGCGTGGTGTGACGCCGTCACGTCGCATCCGTTCGAGGACGTCGGCGGTGTTGGCGCGGATCCGCTCGTCGATCACGCGGAACGCGTCGGCCTTGGTGCCGCCCGCGTACTCGACGGCCCCGCAGATCACCCCGCCGGCGTTGGCGATGAAGTCCGGGAGCACGAGCACACCCCGCTCGGCGAGGCGTGCCTCGGCGTCGGGCGTCGTCGGGATGTTCGCCCCCTCGGCGACGATGCGGGCCCGGACCGTGTCGACGTTGTCGGCGTGGAGCACGTTCGGTCGCGCCGCAGGGATCCAGATGTCGCACTCCACGCCGACGATCGCGTCACGACCGACCGCCTCGCCCGACGGGTGCGCGGCCACCGAGCCCGACGCCTTGGTGCGCACCAGCTCGTCGACGTCGAGCCCGTGCGGGTCGACGACCCCGCCACCGGAGTCGGCCGCACCGACGAGCACGCAGCCGCGCTCCGCCAAGAAGCGCGAGGCGTGGATCCCGACCGCACCGAACCCCTGCACGACGACGCGGGCACCGGCCAGGTCCATGCCGAGCTGTTCGGCGGCGACATCGATCGCCGCGGCCAGGCCGTACCCGGTCGCGCCCACGTCGTCGAGCGGGATGCCGCCGAGCGCGGCCGGGAGGCCGACCGCACGGCCGATCTCGTCCTGCACCCACGCCATGCACGTCTCGTCGGTACCCATGTCGGGGCCGGGGATGTAGTCGGTGAGATCGGCGATCCCTCGGGCGAACGCCCTCACGAGCCGCTCCTTGTCGGTGGTCGGCATGCCGGGATCGGCGGCGATGACCGACTTGCCGCCCCCGTGCCGCAGCCCGGCGGCGGCGTTCTTGAACGTCATCGCGCGGGCGAGACCGAAGCACTCCTCGGTGGTGACGTCGGGGGCCATGCGCACCCCGCCGATCGCCGGTCCGATCGCGACGTTGTCGATCACGACGGTGGCTCGCAGGCCGGTCGTGCGCTCCGTGAGGTGCACGATCTTCGCCGGCCCGAGATCGTCGGTGAAGCGGAAGGGGTCACCGGTCGCGTTCATGTCGTGTCTCCAAGTCGTCCGTGCGGTGGGCCCGCAGCTCGTCCGCAAGCGTGCTCTCCTCCATACAGCACCACGTGACGAGGTGGTCGGCCAGGGGAGTTGGACCTCGACCCCACCCGGCTCGTTCGGTGATGCGTGTCCCTGGAAGGCGCTTCACGCGAGTGAGACGGGACCTGTTGCCCTGTCGGCGGGGTGTCCTCGGCGCGATCGTGGATCCATGGGAGAGCAGGAGATCGGCATGATCCTCGACGTCACTCCCGGTGACCACGAGGGATTCGAACGGCACTTGTTGGAGGGGATGGGCCACCGGGTCGAGGTGTGTCACGGCCCGGGTGGTCACGAACAGTGTCCGCTGGTGGAGGAAGGCGCCTGCCAGCTCGTGGGGGACGCGCACGGCGTGGTCTTCAAGCTCGACTTGGACCGCCCCTACCACCGGAGCATTCTCGAGCACTACCGGGTGGTGATCGGGGAGGAGACCCCGATCGCGGTGGCGGTGCAGCCCGGGCAGGAGCAGGAGTATGCGGAGTTGCTCGACGGTCTGTACCTGTGGAGCCATCAACCCACTGCCGCCGATCTCGACGGCTTCGCCTCGTTGGTGGAGGCCGCCGATCGCGGTCGTTGATGCGAGCCCAACTCGGTCCTCGCTACAGGGTGCGGGCTTTCAGGCGCTTCAGGTCGCGCACTCGAACCTTCGCCGGTACGTATCAAGTTTCCTACCTCAGTAGATAGCATCTCTCGTATGACGTCGAGCTCCGCCACCGTGCCCACGAGGTACTGGCACGAGCTCGACGACGGGCGACTCCAATGCGATGTCTGCCCACGGGCCTGCAAGCTCCGTCCCGGACAGCGCGGCGTCTGCTTCGTGCGGGCGCGGGGCACGATCGACGGTGCCGACGGTGTCGTGCTGACCACGTACGGCCGCTCGAGCGGCTTCTGCGTCGACCCGATCGAGAAGAAGCCGCTCAACCACTTCCTGCCGGGCAGCTCGACGTTCAGCTTCGGGACCGCCGGCTGCAACCTGGCCTGCCGCTTCTGCCAGAACTGGGACATCTCCAAGTCGAAGGAGATCGACACCCTCGCCGATGCCGCCTCGCCCGATGCGATCGCCGACGCCGCGGTCGAGCTGGGCTGTCGCACCGTCGCGTTCACCTACAACGACCCGACGATCTTCCTCGAGTACGCCGTCGACGTCGCGGACGCCTGCCACGAGCGCGGCATCGGCACCGTCGCGGTGACCGCCGGCTACGTCTGCCCCGAGCCGCGCGCCGAGTTCTTCGCCCACATCGACGCCGCGAACATCGACCTCAAGGGGTTCACCGAGGAGTTCTACAAGCACACCTGTGGCGCCGACCTCGGCGCGGTGCTCGACACGCTCGAGTACGTGAGGCACGAGACCGACACCTGGTTCGAGCTGACGACGCTGCTCATCCCGGGCATGAACGACTCCGACGCCGAGCTCGACGAGATGACCCGCTGGGTGGTCGAGCACCTCGGTCCCGAGGTCCCGATGCACTTCACGGCGTTCCACCCCGACTTCCGGATGCTGGACACGCCGGCCACGCCGCCCGCGACCCTCGCTCGGGCGCGTCGGATCGCGCTCGACAACGGAGTGCGTCACGCCTACACGGGCAACACGCACGACCTCGACGGGCAGAGCACCTACTGCTCGGCGTGCGGTGAGCGTGTCATCGAACGTGACTGGTACACGATCAGCGGGTACCGGCTCGACGAGTCCGGCCACTGCCAGCGGTGCGGCACGCAGCTGCCCGGGCGCTTCGACGGCCCGGTCGGATCGTGGGGTGCCCGACGGGTCCCGGTACGCATGAGCCGACGGGCAGGCGGATGATGCACGGCCGACGCACCCGCTCACCCGCCGTCGCCGGGCTGTTCTATCCCGCCGATCCCGACGAGCTCCGCGCCCTCCTCCGCTCGTGCTTCGCCGACGCGGTCACGCCGGGCCCCTCGGCCACGGCCCCGTCGGCGCTGGTGGTCCCCCACGCCGGGCTCGTCTACTCCGGTCCGATCGCCGCCAGCGCGTACCTCCGCCTCGCCGCGTTGCGCACCGGAGTGCGTCGCGTGGTGCTCCTCGGCCCGAGCCATCGGGTGCCCATGCGCGGCATCGGGCTCACCAGCGCCACCGACTGGCAGAGCCCGCTCGGCCCGGTGACGATCGACCACCGTGCCGACGACGCCCTGCTCGCGCTGTCATTCGTCGTGGTGCGCGACGACGCCCACGCGCCCGAGCACAGCCTCGAGGTGCAGCTGCCCTTCCTCCAGGTCGTGCTCGACGAGTTCGAGCTGCTCCCGATGGTCGTCGGCGCCGCGGACGCCCAGCAGGTCGCCACCGCGATCGACACCGTGTGGACATCGCCCGACACCCTGGTGCTCGTCTCCACCGACCTCTCGCACTACCACCGCTACGCCGAAGCGGTGCAGCTCGACACCCGAACGGCCGCAGCGATCGTCGCCAAGCACGACGGTGACATCGCCGATCTCGACGCCTGTGGGGCGCGTCCGTTGCGCGGCCTCCTGCGAACGGCGGCCGAGCGCGACCTCGAGGTCGAGCAGCTCGACCTCCGCAACTCCGGGGACACGGCCGGTGACCGAGACCGAGTGGTGGGCTATGGCGCCTTCGCCCTCGCCTGAACCGCGACCCGATCCGCTGGAGGTCCACGAGCTCGAGACGCTCGTCGACATCGCCGATGACGTGCTCGCCGCCGTGCTGGCCGGCCGTCCGGACGAGCGACGTGTGGTCGGTCGGGTTCCCGAGGCGCTGCGGGCCCGCCGCGGCGCGTTCGTGACCCTCACCGTCGACGGTGAGTTGAACGGCTGCATCGGTGACGTCGCGGGCAACCAGCCGCTCCACGAGGCGGTCGCTCGCCTGGCGCTGTCAGCGGCCTTCGACGACCCGCGACTGCCGCCGTTGCACCCCCATCAGTACGAGCGTCTGACCATCGAGGTGTCGGTGCTGACCCCGTTCGAGCCGGTGGTGGCCGGCGATCGCGCCGAGCTCGTCGCGCTGCTCCAGCCGCACGTCGACGGCGTGGTCATCCGTGCCGGGTACTGCAGTGGGCTCTTCCTCCCCGGAGTCTGGAGCCAGCTCCCCGACCCCGATCTCTTCCTCGACCAGCTCTGGCGCAAGGCCGGGCTGCCGACGTCGGTGTGGCCCGAGACGATCGACCGGTTCACGACGCAACACCTGAGCAGAGCGACCAACGGGCACGCCCGACACCGCCGCGGCCGGCGGGGGTCAGCCCCGATCAGTCGGTTCCCGCGGCCGGCTCCGTCATCTCGCCGCGGCCCGGCTCCAGCGTGGCCAGTCGGTTCGCGAACCGCTCGATGACGATCCCCAGGATCCCGACGACGCTGCCGAGGGCGACGACCAACAGACGGAGCAGCCAACGGTCGAGGCCCAGCCGGATGCTCGCCTCGTCGGCGCGGTCGCGAACGTCGTCCGCGGTGACGCGCAACTCGGCGAGCGTCGGGCCGAGTGCATCGATGGAGGCGACCACTGCATCGATCTGCATCGCGAGTGATGCGAGGGCAGGGTCGGCGGCGCCGAGCTCGGCGGCGGCCGTGGTGAGCTGCGCGCCGAGCTCGCCGAGTTGCTTGCCGAGCGGCTCGAGCCCGTCGGCGAACACCCGGAGGTCCTCGGCGAGACTGTCGGAGTCCCCCGGGATCAGCCGCTCGATCCGCTCGATCAGCCGGGCGAGCCGCTCGCTGATGCCGGCCGCTCCCGTGGCCATCTGGGCCAGGTTCGTGGAGGACGCGCTGCCGAGCTGATCGAGCACGTCCTGTGTGGAGTCGAGCACATCGCGGGTCACCTCGATCCCGCCGGCGAGCTCTGCGGACAACGATCCGAGGTCGGTCGCGAGTGTCGAGACCGGTTCGGTGGCGTCGGAGACGAGCACCGCCGAGTCCTGTGCGATCACCAGCCCGTCCTCGTAAGTGCGTGTGAGCCGCTCGACGAGCACGAGCGAGACGACGGTCATGACCACCGCCGCGACGACCACGGCCCTTCCGAGCAAGACCGTTCGCCGCGTCCACTCCATTCGGGAGAGTGTGCCATCTCGGCCGGTTCGCGGCCGCGCACCGTGGGCGTCCGCCGTCGCGACCCGGCCGCGCCCGGCGTTTGGCATGGCGGTGGGGCGGGAACCCCGTTCGACAGCGGACGTTGCAGAACGGAGGTCATCCGAATGGCGAACGAGGATCCCGGAGCCCGTGGCGACCAGCGCGTCCGCGACGTTTGGTTCGACGCGGGCCCACACGACCCCCCGACCCGAGTGGACGAAGAACGGGGCGAACACGACGAGGACGGCGGTTCCCCGGGCGGCGGAGAGATGCGAGGAGCGAACTACTGGCGG
>DATHUU010000140.1:0-3979 GCA_035461925.1 Ilumatobacter sp. | reverse complement strand
CTACTGCCAGGCCGCCGCGGCCGAGGGTGCCCGCGTGGTGGCCGGCGACGTGAGCGCATGCGACGCCACCGTCGACGAGATCGTCGGCGCCGGCGGTGACGCGATCGGTGTGCACCTCGACGTCGGCGACGCCGCGTCGTGCGAGCTGGCCGTCCACGCCGCGGTCGAGCGGTTCGGAGGTCTCGACGGGCTCGTCAACAACGCCGCGCTCTACGCCGGGCTGCACAGCGGGCCGTTCGAGCGGATCGACCCGGACGAGTGGGAGGCGACGATGCGGGTCAACGTCACCGGCGTCTACCAGATGTGCCGAGCCGCGGTCGGGCCGATGCGCGAGCGCGACACGGCGAGCATCGTGAACATCTCGTCGCTGGCCGCCGTCTACGGCCTGCCCAACGCACTGCACTACACGACGTCGAAGGCGGCGGTGCTCGGCATCACGCGCGGTCTCGCCCGCGAGCTGGGGCGCTACTGGATCCGCGTGAACGCGGTCGCCCCCTCCGCCGTGCTCACCGAGGGAACCGATGCCTTCTTCGCCGGCGGCCGCGACCGCGCGCTCGACGTGATCGCCACGGGTCAAGCCCTGCGCCGCAACCTGGAGCCCGCCGACGTCGCCGGCACCGTGATCCACCTGCTGTCCGACGAGTCCAGGTTCGTCACCGCCCAGACCCTCATGGTCGACGGTGGCACGGTGGCGACGTGAGGTGCCGGCGATGGACCTGACCCGCTCCCGACCCGTCGTCGAGCTGCTCCTCGAGCACGCCGAGGCCCGCCGGCCCTGGCGGACGTCGGCCGCCAGCGTGCCGGCCGCGAGGTACACCGACCCCGCACACCTCCGCACCGAACGGGACACGCTGTTCCGCCGGTACCCGCAGGTCGCAGCGCTCTCCCCCGACCTGCCGTCCAGGGGTTCGGTCCTCACTCGGGACAACTTCGACATCCCGGTCGTGGTGACCCGGGACGGCGACGGCGTCGCGCACGCCTTCGCCAACGTGTGCGCCCACCGCGGCGCGCAGGTCGTCGCCGACGGCCGGGACTGCAAGCGGCGGTTGACCTGTCCGTACCACGCCTGGTCATACGACCTCCACGGCCGACTGGTCACGGTGCCCGACCAGGAGTCCTTCCCCGGTCTCGGCCTGCCCACGTCGGGGCTCCGACCGCTCCCGAGCCGCGAGGAGCACGGCGTCGTCTGGTTGCTTCCCGACCTCGAGGCCGTCGTGACGACCGACGTCGACCCCGGACTGGGTTCGATCGGCGACGACCTCGACGGCTTCGACGTCGGTGGCCACCGCCACTGGCGATCACACCGCTTCGAGCTCGACCTCAACTGGAAGCTCGTCATCGACACCTTCCTCGAGCCGTACCACTTCGCCTCGCTGCACCGCGCCACGGTCGGGCCCCTGTTCATCGCGAACCTGTGCCACGCGGAGCGCGTCGGTCGCCACGTGCGAGAGGTGCTCCCTCGGAAGTCGATGCTCTCGCTGCGGGACGAGCCGGTCGATTCCTGGGACATCGTGCCGCACAGCGCGCTCGTCTACGTGCTGTTTCCGAACACCGTGTTCGTGATGCAGGTCGACCACATCGAAACCTGGCGGGTGACGCCCCACCCGACCGATCCGGGCCGATCGATCTGCGACCTCGACTTCTACGTCCCCGACGAGCCGGCCTCGGACTCGTTCGAGCGCCACTGGGAGAAGAACTGGCGGCTGACCATCGACACGGTCATCCAGGAGGACTTCGCCGCGATGGCAGGTGTCCAGCGCGGCCTGGCCTCGGGAGCGATCGACGTCATCCGGATCGGCGCCAACGAGCCGGCGCTGGCGCTCTTCCACGCCGCGCTGCAGGACGAGCTCGACGAGCCGACGTCCGGCACCGCTCAGCGGGCGTCGACGACGTAGAAGCGCTCGGCGAAGGAGCCGTCGCGGAACCCACCCTCGATGGCGATCTGTCCCCACCACTGACGGACGCTTCCCTCGAGCGCGTCGGGGTCGCGGTGCTGACTCACGTGGCAGCGGAGCGCTCGCATCTTCCGATCGATCTGCGGCGTGATGTCGACGAAGGTGGCCTGCTCGGTCGGCTGACCCGACCCGAACATGATCCAGATCTCGTCGGCCGCCCACGGCTCGAGTCCCGAAGTGAGCAGCTCGGGGAACGCGAACGGGTTGCGCGCGTCGGGGTACACCGCGGTCCACGCGGCCTGGCCGGTCGCGACGTGGTCGGCGTGGCTGCCGTAGACCGACGTGAGGTTGATCTGCGGGGACTGGGTGATCACCACCCGCGGACGGCACTGGCGGACGACGCGAGACAGCTCGTGGCGGAGCTCCATCGAGAACTGGACCTCGCCGTCCATGTGACCGAGGAACACGAGGTCGGTGACGCCGACCTCGGCGGCAGCCTTCGTCTGCTCCTCGCGACGGATCGTCGCCATCTCGCGCCGCGAGATGGTCTCGTCGAACCCTCCGGCCTGGCCGTCGGTCACCAGGCAGTAGGTGACGTGCACGCCGGCGTCGGTGAGGTTCGCCACCGTCCCGGCGGCGCCGAAGTCGACGTCGTCGGGATGGGCGGTGACGACCAGGGCACGTTCGATCTCCTCGGGTCTCAGCACGTCCACCAGGCTACGGGCCACGTACGGTGGCGTCATGTCCGACCTGGTGACGATCAGGACGCCCGGCGTCGAACCGCCCGAGGGGCTTCCCGACATCTCCGACTGGCGGTTCTGGACCGGCGACCGCACGTCACGCCGCGACGCGTGGAAGGTGCTGCGCGACACCCCGGGTCTGCCGACGTACCCGGAGCGGGTTCTCGAGAGCTCGCCGATCGGTCCGGGTCCCGGCTACCGGGCGGTCACCCGCCACGCGGACGTCTGGCACGTGAGCCGGCACCCGGACCTGTTCTGCTCGAGCCGTGGCGGGGTCAACATCGGCGACATGCCGCCGGAGCTCATGGAGTTCTTCGGGTCGATGATCGCGATGGACGATCCGAAGCACTTCCGGCTCCGCTCGATCGTGTCGAAGGGGTTCACCCCCAAGCACATCAGCGCCGTCGAGGACCAGGTGCGGCACGTCGCCGCCGACCTCGTCGACCGGCTGATCGAGCAGCACCCGGATCGCACCGCCGAGTTCGTCGACGCGTTCTCGGGCCCGTTCCCGCTGGCGATGATCTGCTCGATGATGGGCATCCCCGAGTCGGACTGGCGGCAGATCTTCGAGTGGACGAACGTGATCCTGGGTGTCGGCGACCCGGAGTTCGCCGGAACGTACGACGACCTCCTCCGTGCCGCGCTCGGCATCAACGCGTACGCGCTCGCACTCGGGGAGGACCGCCGGGCGAACCCCCGCGACGACATCACGTCGGCGCTGATGGCTGCCGAGCTCGACGGCGACCAGCTCACCACCCAGGAGTTCGGGTCCTTCTTCATCCTGCTCGTGGTGGCCGGCAACGAGACGACTCGCAACGCGATCAGCCACGGCGTGACCGCGCTCACCGACTTCCCCGACCAGCGCGACCGATGGTTCTCCGACTTCGGCACCCACACCCGGACCGCCGTCGAGGAGGTCGTGCGGTGGGCGTCCCCGGTCATCCACTTCCGCCGTACGGTCACCGCCCCGACCGAGCTCGCCGGCGTGCAGCTCCGCGAGGGCGACAAGGTCGTGATGTTCTACGAGTCGGCCAACCGCGACGAGCGGGTGTACGTCCGGCCCCACGAGCTCGACGTGACCCGTCCGATCCAGCCGGCCCAGGTCGGGTTCGGTGCCGGCGGCCCCCACTTCTGCCTCGGCGCCAACCTGGCCCGCCGCGAGATCGCGGTGGCGTTCGACGAGATCCGTCGCCGCCTCCCCGAGCTGCGCGCGATCGACGAGCCCGACTACCTCCAGAGCAACTTCATCAACGGCATCAAGCGCCTCCGCGTCACCTGGTGACCGTCGCCGCTGTCGCGCAAGGTGTCTGACACCTCACGCGACACCTCACGCGACGGGCGTGG
>DATHUU010000139.1:0-11321 GCA_035461925.1 Ilumatobacter sp. | reverse complement strand
TTCTGGCCGGCCGACGCGGACTCGGGTGAGGTGCTCCGTCGCCTGGCGACCTGAACGTCACCACTCGGCGCCGAGGGCCCGGGCGTCGTCGCCGCCCCGGAGCTCGAAGCCGGCGAGCGTCTCGTCGAGCACGGTGCACAGGCGCTCGACGTGCACCGGCGCGAACGGGAGCGGCGGTCGGATCTTCAGCACGTTGGTGTACCTCCCGGTGATGCCGGCGAGGATGCCCCGTCGCCGCAGGTCGGTGGCGAGCCGCTTGGCATCGGCGTAGGCGATCGGCGCCCGGGTGGCCCGGTCGACGACGAGGTCGAGCCCCCAGAACAGCCCGCGACCCTGCACCGCACCGACGATCTCGTGCCGGTTCGCGATCTCGGCGAGCCGCTCGCCGAGGAGCTCCCCGGTCGCGGTGGCGTTCGCGAGCAGGCCCTCGTCGTCGATCACGTCGAGCACGGCCAGCGCCACCGCGGCCGACACCGGGTTGCCGCCGAAGGTGTTGAAGTAGTTGCGACGCTCGGCGAAGGAGGATGCGATCTCGGGTGTCGTCACCACGGCGGCGACCGGGTGTCCGGCACCCATCGGCTTGCCGATCGTCACGATGTCGGGCACGAGGTCGTAGTGGGTGTGGCCCCAGAAGTGGGTGCCCATCCGGCAGTAGCCGGCCTGCACCTCGTCGGCGATCACGAGCCCGCCGCGGCCGCGCACGATCCCCGTCACCGCCGGGACGTACCCGCGCGGAGCGATCAGCACGCCGTTGGAGTCCCAGCTCGCGTCCAGCAGCAGTGCTGCGGGCCCGTGCCCTCGCTCGCCGAGGTCGTCGACCCGGTCGGCGAGGTGCTCGGCGTACCGATCGGCGAGACGGCCGACGCCGTCCTGGGCGTGGAACGGTCCACGGTACGCGTTCGGTGGCTCGACGACCGCCAGCCAGTCGGGTCGGTCCTCGGCCGGATAACTGTCGGTCGAGAGCTTGCCGACCAGGTCGGAGTTGCCGTGGTACGACCGCTCGGTCACGATCACGCCGTCGTGACCCGTGACGGTGCGAGCGATCTGCACCGCCAGGTCGTTGGCCTCGGTGCCGGTGCACACGAAGTAGCACGACGTGAGCCCGTCCGGCAGCGACGCGCCCAACCGTTCCGCGAGCTCGACCACCAGTGGGTGCAGGTAGCGGGTGTGCGTGTTGAGCAGCGCCGTCTGCGAAGCGACCGCCTCCACGATCCGCGGGTGCGCGTGCCCGACCGACGGGACGTTGTTGTAGCAGTCGAGGTACCGGTTGCCGTCGGCGTCCCAGACCCAGACCCCTTCACCCCGGACGAGCTGGACGGGCTCGTCGTAGAACAGCTGATAGCTCGGGGCGAGTACCTGTCGGCGGCGGGCGAGCAGGTCGGGATCGGTCATGGCGCGGCGTCCTGTTCGTCAGGAGGGGTGTCGGGCGAGGAGGCGATCGCCTCGTGGACACGGGCGATCATCGCGCCCGTGTCGAGTCGACTCCAACGCATCAGCCGTTCGATCACGTCGGGCAGGTTGGCCGCTGCATGCGGGGCGAGGTGCGGGGCGTGGTGGATCTGGTACTCCGCCAGCAGCACGTTGAGTGCGGTCCTGGCCAGCACGAGCTCGGGGATCGACCCGATCTCGTCCTCGTCGAGGGGCACCTCGGCGTGGTACCCGGCCGTCACGGCGGCGACCACTGCGGCCGGGTCCGGATGATCCGGTGCGAAGCTCTCGGCGATGATCGCGACGTCGGCCGAGATGACGGTGCGGACGAGGTCGCCGAAGTCGATGACCCCGCTGACCTGGTGCGACGTCCGATCCGGTCGGACGAGGTTGCCGGCGTGGCCGTCGTTGTGGATCGTGCGGCGTCGGAGCGAGCGCATCGTCTCGACCGCGGCGTGGAGCCGCTCGTCGACCGAGTCCAGCGCGCACGCCGAGGAGTCGGTGAGGTCGGTGCGCAGGGTGTCGTCGACGATCAACCCGTTCGCGACGTCCCAGGGCATGAAGTGCGTCGCGGCCGGGTGGTCGAAGGTGGCGAGGCCTCTGGCGATCCGGCCGATGAGCGCACCGATTCGCAGGTACGCGATCACTGGCAGCGTCGCGGTGGGGTCGAACGTCGTGCCGGGCAGGAACGACACCAGCCGAGCGAGGTGCGCACGCCCGTCGATCTCGACCTCGGCGTGGAGCTCGCCGGCGAGCGTCGGGATCACTCGGGACACCGGGACGTCGGGGGCGTGCCGTTCGAGATGCCGCATCGCCCGGGTCTGCAGGTCGATCACCGTCGCGTCCTCGCTCGCGCTCTGCACCTGGAGGATCCTGGCGACCCCGTCCGCGCTCGTGATGAGCGTGTTGTGCGACCGCTCGCCCCGCAGGCGCTGCGGTCGCCCGGTGAACGCCCAGTGCTGGGCGGTGATCGCGAGCACGTGGTCCACCGCGAGGTCGGGCGGATCGAAGCCGAACAGCGCGGCCGGCAAGGTCATGGCTCGGTTGTAGCAGGTGCGACCGGGGTGGAGGCTGGTGCGGCGACGGGTGGTCTGCGGCGTGATCCCCGCTAACCTTTCGGGGTTCTCAACATGCATCCAGGAGTCGGAACACATGGCAGTCAAGCTGCGCCTCACTCGAGTCGGCAAGAAGAAGCAGCCCCAATACCGCATCGTCGCCGCTGACGCGCGCTCGCCTCGCGACGGCCGCTTCATCGAGATCCTCGGTCACTACGACCCGCGTCAGGATCCGTCGGCGCTCACCGTCGACAACGAGAAGGCCGTCAAGTGGTTGAGCCAGGGTGCGCAGCCGACCGAGCGGGTGGCCAAGCTGCTCCAGGTCTCGGGTGCCATGGACGAGTTCAAGGCCGCCAAGGCGAGCAAGTGAGCGATTCGACGTCGGCGCCCACCGCGGTCGCCGTGATCACCCACATCGTCAAGTCCATCGTCGACGACCCCGACGCCGTGAGCGTCGAGGAGGTCACCGGCGAGGGCAAGCATCGCATCGACGTCCGCGTCGGTGACGGTGATCTCGGTCGCGTGATCGGCCGCCGTGGGCGTACCGCGGCGAGCATCCGCACCGTCACCCGAGCTGCCGCCTCCAAGGACGGCGTCGAGCTCGACATCGAATTCCTCGACTGACCGCTCCGTCGCGACCGACATCACCGGTACGTTGTCCGGCATGTCGGTGCCCGAGGGGTTGTTGGAGGTCGGCAGGATCGGGCGTGCGCACGGGGTGCGGGGAGACGTCTTCATCGATCTCACCACCGACCGATCCGAACGCGTCGCCGTCGGGGCACGTCTGTTCGCCCGAGACCGTTGGTACACCGTGTCCCAGTCGCACCGGTCGAACCGGCGGTGGCGGGTCCACCTCGACGGTGTCGACGAACGCTCCGCCGCCGAAGCGCTCGCGGGGACCGTGCTCCACGCCGAGCCGATCGACGACCCCGACGCACTCTGGATCCACCAGCTGATCGGCGCCGCCGTCGTCGAAGTCGACGGCACCCCACGTGGCCGTTGCGTGTCGGTGATCGACAACCCCGCCGCCGACGTGCTCGAGCTCGACACCGGTGCACTCGTGCCCGCGAACTTCGTGACCGCGGCGGAGCACACCGACGACGGTGTCGTCGTCACGATCGACCCGCCCGATGGGCTGTTCGAGCTGTACGACAGCTGATCGGAGCCCGCCGTGCGCATCGACGTGTTCACCCTGTTCCCCGCGATGGTCGACGGCTTCTGCTCCGAGGGCCTGCTGGGAAGGGCTCGCCAGTCGGGCGTGGTCGACCTCCGCCTGCACGATCCCCGTGACCACACCGACGACGTCCACCGCACGGTCGACGACGCGCCGTTCGGCGGGGGAGCGGGCATGCTGATGAAGCCCGGGCCCATCTTCGAGGCCGTCGAGGCCGCCGAGCCGCCCCGGCCGCTCTTGCTGCTGGGTCCCGGCGGTCGCCGCTTCGACCAGGCGATGGCACGCGAGCTGAGCGAGCTCGACGGCTTCAGTCTCCTGTGCGGCCGGTACGAGGGCGTCGACCACCGCGTGCGCGAGCACCTGGTCGATGGTGAGCTGTCCGTCGGCGATGTCGTCCTCAACGGAGGAGAGGTCGCGGCGTGCCTGGTCGTCGAGGCCGTGACCCGGCTGCTGTCCGGCGCGATGGGCAATGCCGAGAGCCCGCTCACCGAGAGCTTCGGGCCGCACGGTCTCCTGGAGGAGCCGCACTACACCCGGCCGGCAGACTTCCGCGGGTGGACCGTGCCCGACGTCCTCCGCAGCGGCGACCACGCCAAGGTCGCCCGGTGGCGCCACGCCCAGGCTCTGCACCGCACGATCGCCGCCCGACCCGACCTCATCGAGGCGCGCGGCGGAATCTCCGACGATGAGCGCGCGCTGTTGGAAGAGTTCCCACCTGTCCCGTATCCTTGATACGCCCCTGTTTCCTGGCGTGTTCGCCCCGGGCCCAGAGACCTGAGAGAGACCCATGAAGACGACCGACCTCATCGACAACGACTCGCTGCGAGACGACATCCCCGAGTTCTTCCCCGGCGACGAGCTCAAGGTCCACGTCCGCGTGGTCGAGGGTGGCAAGGAACGCGTCCAGGTCTTCCAGGGCAACGTCATCAAGCGCCAGGGCAGCGGTCTGCAGGAGACCTACACGGTCCGCAAGCTCAGCTACGGCGTCGGTGTCGAGCGGACCTTTCCGCTCCATGCTCCCACGGTCCAGAAGATCGAGGTCGTGAAGCGCGGCGACGTCCGTCGCGCCAAGCTGTACTACCTCCGTGATCGGGTCGGCAAGGCCGCCAAGGTCCGCGAGAAGCGCGAATTCTGACCGTCTGATCACCCCGTCCGATCGTTTGGTCGGATCAGCTCGGTCGCGACCTCGGCCGCCACCCGCTCGGGCCCGCCCCCAACTCCTGCGACGATGGAGGCGAGCCCGTGCACGATCTCTCGAACCGTTCCCGCGGCCGTTGGGGTGAGTCGCTGGCCGCCCGCCATCTGCGGTCGCTCGGCTTCACCGTGGTCGACGCCGGATGGCGGCCACCCGAGCGCGAGCTGCGGGGTGATCTCGATCTCGTGGCTCGGCGCGGCGACCTGCTCGTCTTCTGCGAGGTGAAGGCGCGCCGCGACGCGAGGCGGTTCGGCGGAGCGATCGCCGCGGTAGATGCGACGAAGCAGCGGCAGGTGCGGACCCTGGCGGCGAGCTGGCTGCGCCAGCGCGACCCGGGCGATGTCGACATCCGCTTCGACGTGATCACCATCGACGGTGTCCGCCTCACGCACTACGAGGCGGCGTTCTGACCGATCGACGGTGTCTCAGGAGAACAAACCCCAGAACACCAGACCAGCAGCGACGAGACCCACCGCGGCGAGCAGCGCGTAGTCGGTGGCAGTCGCTCGGTACTTCCGGTACGGGTTGAAGCCCATGGCTGCCAGTATGCGCCCCCAGGCGGGCGGTACCCTCACCGGCATGTCGCGACTGGTCCGTGGGGTCATCCTGGCCTCGGCCGTGCTCGCCCTCCCGGCGGCCGCCGCAGCCGCCCCGCCCACCTCCGACCCGCCCACCTCCGACCCGCCCGGCGAGGAGGGTGGGGACGATCTCAGCGGCGATACCGGCACGGTCACCGGCGGCGAGACGGGGGAAACGGTGCCCGTCACCTTGCCGCTCGTCCCGGTGCCGACCGGATGCACCCCGCCGCCGGAGCCGCACATCGTGTTCGTCGGCGAGGTCGTCGACCGCGACGTGCGCACCGTCCGGTTCCGGATCGACTCGATCCGGTATGGCCGGCCCGACCCCTTCGCAGGCGGCGATCGCATCGACGTGCGGTACGGGCTCGATGCCCAGTACCTCGACGACGGAGCGGAGTACCTCGTCGCCGCGGTCGTCGATCCCGACCTGGGCGTGCTCGTCTCGCGCGTCACGGACCCGATCGAGCACTTCGGCGGCGACGAGGTGATCGGCGTCTCGGAGTCGGACGTCAGCTGCCCGGAGTTCGACGATCCGATGCGCACCCTCCACCTCGATGGCACCGCGATCGAGGGAGGTGTGCTCGACCCGTTCTTCGACGCAAGGATCCGAATCCTCGGTTCGCTCCTCGTCCCGGCCGGCTTGGCGCTTGGAGCCATCTTCCTCCTGGCATCGCTCCGGCTCAGCGTGGCGGGCGTGTACCGGGGAATCGTCAGCCCGCGTCGACGTTGAACCCGTCGGTGAGCTCGCGGATCAGCCGGCGCGCCTCGTCGAGCGCCTCGGGCCACCGGTCGATCACGATCTCCTCGGCCGGACCGTCGACCCGGCACCGGACGAGCAACGCGGCCTCGGCCGGTCGGCCGAGGAGTTGTTCGACCACGACGCCGTAGACGGCGAGTTGGCGGCGGTACCGGAAGATCCGGTCGGAACGCTCGGCATCGTCGGGCCACTGATCGGTCTTGTAGTCGACGATGACGCCGCCGTCGGACGTCTCGACGAACAGGTCGAGGTACCCCTCGACGGTGCGGCCGCCCACCGGGGCGGCGACGAAGAGCTCGCGGTGGTGTGGCAGGTCGACGGCGCGTCGCACGATCGGGGCGGCGAGCGCGGACCGGGCGAGCGCAGCGACGGTGTCGTCCATCCCGATGATGCCTTCGGCGGCGCATTGGGCTGCCGCCTCGGTGGCGATGTCGTCGCCCGTGCGGAGATCGGCGTACTGCAGGACGGCATGGACGGCCCGACCGACCGCGGTGCCGTACCGACCGCGCTGCCATGGCGGCAGGTCGAGATCGACGGCGCCCTTGTCGAGTCCGGGGTCGGTGTCCGCCTCGCCCGCCAGGAAGGTGGCACTGACGCTCGGCCGGAACCGGGCCGTCGCGAACGCACGTCGTCGCTCGGCCTCCCACTCGTCGTGGTCGCGCCACGCCAGGTCGGGCGCCGTGACGGGTGCAACCAGGAACGGGGCGACGCACGGGGCGAGGAGTCGGGCCCCGTTGGCCGGATCGGCGGCTCCCGCCAGGTGGAGCAGCGAACCACTCACCGAGTTGGCGCGCATCTCGGTCTCACCCGGATACCGGTGGAGCGAGACGACGAGATGGTCGACGGCCCGTGTGCAGGCCACGTACAAGAGCCGCCGTCGCTCGGCGTCGCTCATCTGCTCGTCGAGCGGCTTGAAGTCCTCGAAGATCGGGTCGGGGCTCTTCGAGCTCGAGATCGTCCAGGTGCCGTCGTGCCACACGACCGAGTTGGACGAGGTCGTGATCGGCCGGGTGGTCATGCCGGACAACACCGTGATCGGGAACTCCAAGCCCTTGGCAGCGTGCACGGTCATGATGCGCACGGCGTCGTCGTCGTGCTCGGGCAGGATCGTGTCGGCGTTGCGACTCTCGCTCGCGAGGAGGTGGACCCAGGCGAGGTAGCGGCGCAGCCCGCGGCCACCGGCGTCGCTCCAGGCCCGGGCCTGGTCGACGACGTAGCGCACCCGCCGCCAGACGTCGCGGGCATCGGGTTGGTCGAGGGCGACGTCGAGCAGGCGACGCTCGTCGACCAGGGCGGCGAGGAGATCGGCGGGTCCCATGCGGCTCGCCCGACGGGCGATCGAGCCCAGGTGCTGCAGCGCTGCTCCGACCGGATGGCCGTCGAGCTCGGCGGGCGTGTCGTCGGCCGGTTGCCACCAGATCGACCAGCGACCACCGGCTCGCTTCCACTCGTACAGCTCGACGTCGCTGCATCCGTAGAGGGGCGTTCGCAGCGCCGCCACGAGCGCGAGCTCGTCGGTCGGGTCGGCGGCAGCCCGCAGCGTCAGCATGAGGTGGCGGATCTCTGTGGTGACGTACACCACCGAGCTGTTCTCGGCACGGTACGGCACGCCGCGATCGCGGAGGGCGAGCTCGAGCACCGGCAAGGACGTGCGCGCCGGCAGGAGGATGGTGATGTCGCCCGGCCGGCAGGGCCGCAGCTCGTCGGTCTGGTCGTCGACGACCTGCCAGCCCTCCACGAGCGCCGTGGTGACGGCGGAGGCCGCGTCGGCCGCCTCCCGGCGGCGGATCTCGTCGGCCTTCTTCGAGCCGAGATCGTCGTGCGGGTCGAGCCCGAACACCGTGACCGACCCGTGATCGAGGTGGTGGCGGCGGCTCGGCGAGAGGCGCTGATACGCAGGCTGAGTGCCGGGCTCCTCGATGATGAGGCGCTCGAACACGCCGTTGACCCAGTCGAGCACCGGCCGGGACGAGCGGAAGTTGGCGGTGAGGAGCTCACGGTCGGCGCCGACCTGGGCGGCGGCGCTGAGGTACTGGGCGATGTCGGCCCGCCGGAAGCGGTAGATCGACTGCTTCGGATCACCGACGATGAAGAGCCGCCCGGGGAGCGGGCGGAGCATCGTCCAGTCGTCGCCGTGTGCCGGGTCGTCGGGTGCGGCGGCGAGACGGACCGCGATCTCGAGCTGGATCGGATCGGTGTCCTGGAATTCGTCGAGCAGGATGCGCTGGTAGCGGTCGTGGAGGTAGGTGCGCACGGTCGGGTTGCTCGCCACGAGTCGGCGGGCGAGGACGAGCAGGTCGTGGAACTCGATCGTGCCCTGGTCGGCGCGTTCGAGGGCGCCGGCGAGGACCCAACGCCCGAAGAGGGCACCGAGCACGCGGATCCGTCGCCGGCGCACTTGCGCGAGCAGCGCGACCGCCTGCTCGGCGAGCGCGGCCTCGGCCTCGCGGAGCCGCTCGAGATCGGCGGGATCGAAGCTCAGCTGCGTCCAGTTCTTCTTGGCGCCGGTGCGCTTGGTCGTGCGGAGACGGTCTTCGAGCCGGTCGACGGCGGCGATCCTGCCGCCGAGCGTGTCGGCTGCAGCGCCCCGCTCGACCAGTGTGCGGAGATCGGCCAGACGCTCGGCCTGACCGTCGTGGGGTGGCACGGGCGTGTCGCACAGCTCGGCCACCCGGAGGAGGAACGGCCGGTCGTCGAACACCCATGGCTCGGGGTCGGAACGGTCGACGCGTGCCTCGACGAGGTCCCAGTTCTCGTGGAAGCTGGTGGCCACCCGGCGACCGCCTCGATGCAGGTCGAAGTTGTCGAGCTGGCACAGCTCGATGAGCGCGCTGCCACCTTCGACGGCACCTCCGGGCGGCGAGGGGTCGTCGAGCAGCCCGTCGACGAGCGTCTCCCAGCGCTCCTCGAACGCGAGGTGGCTCTCGAGCTCGTCGAGCACGGTGAACCCGGGTGGCAGTCCGGCGGCGATGGGGAAGTCGTTGAGCAGGCGGCGCGCGAAGGCGTGGAGGGTGCCGATCGGGGCGTGGTCGACCCCTGCAGACGCCTGGCTCTCGCCGGCCCTGACCAGCTCGTCGCGGACGCGATGACGGAGCTCGGCCGCGGCCTTCTCGGTGAACGTGATCGCGGCGATCGAGCCGATGTCGACGCCGCTGCGCACCAGTGCGACGATCCGCCCGACCAGGCTGGACGTCTTGCCGGCGCCCGCTCCCGCTTCGACGAACAGGTTGGTGTCGAGGTCACCGACGATCCGGTCGCGGGCCGCCTGATCGAGCGGGCCGTCGAACGGGAGCTCAGGCGCCGCCATCGTCGCCCTCCTCGACGAGGAACCAGGGCCGGAGCCGCTCGTCGTGTCGCTTCACGCTCCATTCCGCCCAGCGCTCGTCGACGCCCAGCCCGTCGGGCTGGCAGTAGTGGCAGCGGATGTAGAACTCGAACTTCGGTGGTTCCGTGATGTTGGGGTACAACCCCGACTCGATGCCGGCGACGACGGCGGCCAGGTCGTCCGCGACCCGGGCCCAGACCGACTCGTCGAACGTGTACCCGTGCCGGGCGTAGCCGCCCTTCTCGAAGAAGTCGTACTCGGCCCGGACACGGGTGGTCGTCGCGCCGGCCGCCTCGCCCCGGAGCGCGAGCGCAGCGGCCGCGTAGATCGGGAGCTGGAACTTCGTTCGGCCCTCGGTCGGGTCGTCGGCGCTGATGCCGGTGACGTCGCGTGCACTCCCGGTCTTGTGGTCCATCACGACGAGCTGGCCGTCGGCTTGCTCGTCGAGTCGGTCGACGAAGCCGGCGATCGCGAAGCGGCTGCCACCGGGTAGCGGGAGGGTGACGGGTTCGTCGTAGCCGAAGCGGAGCTCGGAGTGGATGACCCGGGCGTGGCGGGCAGCCGCCACCTGGCCGTCCATGACGAACCAGCGCAGCAGGTCGGCGCGCACCGTCGGGCGGTCGAGTGCCCAGTGAGCGGCTCGGCCGGTGCGACCGGTGCGCTCGAACTCGTCGGCGACCTCATCGAACAGGTCGAGCAGGACGGCAGCGTGCTCGTCGGACCAGCCGTGCCTGTCGGGCTGGGGGAGGTCGCCGGCGACGACGAGCCGGTGGAACCGGTCGAGGGTGTGGTGGACGACGTTGCCGCGCTCCATCGGTGACAGGGCGAGGTCGTCGGCGGCGTCGTCGAGCGGCTTCACGCCGAGCAGGTAGCGCACGAAGTATGCGTGCGGGCACGCGGGCCAGGTCTCGATCTGCGAGGCCGACGGTGGACGCTGGAAGTGGGTGATGGGGACACGACTGAGATCGCCGTCGTACGTGGTGATGCGGTCGGAGCGGCGGCCGGCTCGCATCGCCAGACCGCGGGCCGCGGCCGGATCGTCGGCACATCGCTCGATCAGTCGGTCGGTGCCGACCAGCGCCGCTGCCGCCCGGTCGCGGAGCCGGTGCTCGGTCGGCGAGGCCGGATAGCTGGTGGTGAGCAAGCCGGCGCGATGGCTGTCGACCACGTGCTCGCGGGCGCCTGGGAGGTGGTCCGCGATCCACCGCGAGGGGATGCGTGTCGTGGTCGCCCGCAGGTCGCCGCGTGGCACGGACACGACCGAGCGGGCCGAGGTGGCCAGATGGCCGAGGTAGCTGCGATGGACGCGTCGTCGCCGGGATGTGGCGTCGGGCAGTGCAGCAGCCGCCCGTTCGTGATCGCTGACGAGCGGGTCGACGACCGGTGCGGGTGGGAGGAGCCCCTCGGCGGCCCCGAGCACGATCGTGAGATCGGCGTCGAGACCCACGGTGCCGGCGAGGGAACCGATCGTCGCGCCGGTGCCGAGACGGCCCAGACGACCCGGGCCGATCTCGAACTCGGCGGCGAACGCCGCCCGGAACGCGTAGCGGGTGACCGGTCCGCTGATCGAGTCGAGCGAGCGGAGCCGGTCGAGGACCTTGCTGGTGTGGTCGGAGGCGAGCCGCTCGGCCTCGTCGAGCTGATCGAGGACCGAACGGCCGAGCCGCTGGAGCACCTGGCGTTCACACCAGTTCGCCCACTCGGCCCAGGATCGGGTGCGCGAGGACGATCCGAGATCGCGTTGGAGGCCGTCGACGAAGGCTGCCAGTTGCTCGGCGGCTTCGGCGTGCCGCTCGCGAGGCTCGTCGT
>DATHUU010000138.1:0-4788 GCA_035461925.1 Ilumatobacter sp. | reverse complement strand
CCAGGAGGCCTTCGACTCCTACACCCGGTACTGGCTGGAGAGCTTCCGTCTCCCGCACCTCGGCGCCGACGTCGTCGAGCGCGGCATGCACATCGACGGCTACCACCACGTGACCGAGGCCCTGGCACAGGGAAGCGGCGTCGTCCTCGCCCTCCCGCACCTCGGGGGGGGGGAGTGGGCGGGCCGTCGGATGGTCGATCTCGGGCACGGGCTGACCGTCGTCGTGGAGGAGATCGATCCGCCCGAGCTGTTCGAGTGGTTCACCGATCTGCGACGCGACCTCGGGATGAACGTCGTCGCGCTCGGGCCGTCCGCTGGCAAGGAGGTGCTCGCGGCGTTGAAGCGCAACGACATCGTGTGCCTGTTGTGCGATCGCGACATCCAGCGCACCGGTGTCGAGGTCGAGTTCTTCGGCGAGCGCACCACCATCCCCGCCGGTCCGGCGACGCTGGCCCTGCGGACGGGCGCACCGTTGTTGCCGACCGCCGTCTACTTCACCGACCGGACCGACGGTCACCTCGGCGTGGTCCGCCCACCGATCTCGCTCCGACGCAGTGACGAGGGCATGCGCGCCGACGCCGCACGCGTCTCCCAGGATCTCGTCGTCGAGCTCGAGCACCTCATCCGACGCGCCCCCCAGCAATGGCACCTCTTCCAGCCCAACTGGCCCTCCGATCCGGGGTACGGAACCAGATGACGGCGATGGCTTCGATCCGACCTCAACCCGGCCGGCGGCGATGCCGATGAGGGTTCGATGAACCGTTCGTTGTTCGCGCCCCTGGGCGTCGCCGTGCTCGGCGTCGGCCTCGTGGTCGCCTATCCGAACGCGTTCGACGGGCGGACGGCCGAGTGGGTGGCCGCCGCGTCGCCGGCGTTCGCCGCGCTCGTCGTGGTGCTGGCGATCCTCGTCCGTCGCCCGGTTCGTCCGGCTCCGTGGTTGCTGATCGCCGCCGGTTTCGGGGTGAGCGCCGTGGCGGTCGTCGCGCAGGCGTTCGAATGGTTCGGCGACGAGGGGCTCGTCTTCCCGGGCGCCGGGCTCGCGATCGGTGTCCTCGCGTACCCCGCGCTGTTCGTCGGGATCGCCGGGGTGACGTCCGACCAGCGCAACGCACGCGACCTCCTCGCCGGGTCCGAGCCGGTGATCTACTCGATCGCGCTCACGGCGCTCGTGTGGCTCGGGGTCACCGGCCCCTACTTCGACGACGGCTCGATGCCGTTGACCGACCGGGCGTGGATCTGGATCCTCCCGCTCCTCGACGGGTTGCTCGCCCTGCTCGTCGCACGGAGGGTGGCCAGGATGGACGAGCCGAAGTTGGTCTTCGAGCTGCTCCTCCTCGGTTTCGTGGTCTGGGGCGCTGGTCACGCCGCAGTGGGATGGACCGCGCACGCGGGGGATCTCGAGCCCGGGTCGTGGCTCGCCGCCGCGCCGATGATCGGACCGCTCGTGATCGCGCTCGCGGTGGCGACGCCACGTTTCGCAGAGCTGGTCTCGGCGACCGGTTCGGCCGGCCGGGTGCACTGGTCCCAGATCTTCGGGCTGCTGTTCGCGTCGCTCGTGCCGCTGGGAGCCCTCATCCTGATGCTGGCGATCGGGCTGGACTCCACGTCGTCGTTCGTCGTGGTGTCGATCGCGACCGTCAGCGTGATCGTGATGGCGCTGGCGCGGATGTGGCGCCTCGTCGACCAGGTCAGGATCCTCACCGAGCAGCGCGGCCAGGACCGGCTCGCGGCCATGGTCGAGCACTCGAGCGACGTGGTCATGCTGGCCGACCAGTCCGGCCGGGTGAACTACGCCAGCCCCGGTCTCAGGGCGACCTTGGGGTACGACCCCGAGAGCTGGGCGGGCCGCAGCGTCGTCGACGTCATCGTCGAGGACGAGCGTCCCGACGCCCGACGCCACTTCGATCGGCTCGTCGAGTTCGGCCACGGGGGCACGATCGAGTTCGAGACGACACTGCTCCACGCCGACGGGCAGCACCGCAAGGCGACCGTGGTGATCGCGAACCTCGTCGGCGGTGCGGCCGTCGACGGCGTGGTGGCGACGTTCCGGGACGTCACCGAGCAGCGCAACCTGGAGCGGCAGCTCAGCCATCGTGCGTTCCACGACGAGCTCACCGGCCTCGCCAACCGTGCCCTGTTCCTCGACCGGATGGATCACGCGCTCCGGATCGCCCGCTCGGAGGCCGACCCGGTCGTCGTGCTCTTCGTCGACCTCGACGACTTCAAGTCGGTCAACGACGCGCTCGGCCACGCAGTCGGCGACCAGCTCCTGAAGTCGGTCGCCGACCGAATCCGGCGCACCGCCGGCACCGGCGACACCGCCGCCCGACTTGGAGGCGACGAGTTCGCGCTGTTGCTGGAGGACCGAGGCGGGATCGACCGCGCGATCGACGTCGCCGAGTCGCTGCTCGACTCCCTGCGCGACCCGGTCACGGTCGCCGGTTATGACGTCGTCGTGCTCGCCAGCGTCGGTGTCGCCGTCGCCGCGCCCGGCATGACGACGACGAGCGTGCTCCGTGACGCCGACATCGCGATGTACGAGGCGAAGCGTGCGGGCAAGGGTCAGATCAGGTTGTTCGACCCGGCGATGCGGCTGGTCGCGACGAAGCACCTGGAGTACCGCAGCGAGCTCGGCGAGGCGCTCGAGCGTGGCCAGTTCCGCCTCGTGTACATGCCGTTCGTCGACCTGCGCAACGGCCAGGTCACCGGTGCCGAGGCGCTCGTGCGATGGCACCATCCCGAACACGGTGACGTGCCGGCCGCAGACTTCATCCCCATCGCCGAGCGGTCCGGGCTCATCGTGCCGCTCGGCCACTGGGTGATCGAGCAGGCGTTCGAGCAGCTGACCCGCTGGCGCGCGGGGCTGTACGTGAGCCTCAACGTGTCAGCGGTGCAGATCCGCCAGCCCGACTTCGTCGAACGCATCATCGCCGCCACCGACCGGTATCACGTCGACCCGCACGCCGTCGTGTGGGAGATCACCGAGACGGTGCTGGTCGACGAGGGCGAGCGCGCGACCGAGACCGTCCGGCGGCTGCGCGAGGAGGGCTTCCGTTTCGCGGTCGACGACTTCGGCGCCGGGTATTGCTCGCTCAGCTACTTGCAGCGTCATCCGGTCGACCTGCTGAAGGTCGATCGTGCGGTGATCGGGGAGTTCGGCGCTGATCCGCGCGGCAGCACCCTGGCACGCACGATCCTCCAGATGGCCGAGTCGCTCGATCTGATCACCGTGGCGGAGGGGATCGAGACGACGGCGCAGCTCCGCGAGCTGCGCCGGGCCGGCTGTGACCTCGGTCAGGGGTACCTGCTGTCGAAGCCGCTCGAAGCCGAGCAGCTGGAGCGACGGTTCGGACACTCGGTGCCGGCCATGCTCGCCTGACAGTGTTCGACTGACGTGTTCGCCTGACGTCGATCCGGCACTACGGTGCCCGAACGTGAGCATGCGCATCGGCATGGTGTGCCCGTACAGCCTCTCGGTCCCCGGCGGTGTGCAGGCCCAGGTGTTGGGACTGGCGCGCGAGCTGCGGCGCACGGGGCTCGAGGTGCGCGTGCTGGGCCCCTGTGACGGGCCGCCACCGGAGTCGTTCGTGACCCCCTTGGGGGACAGCCTGCCGACCGCGGCGAACGGTTCGATGGCGCCGCTCGCTCCCGACCCCGCGGCGGCGCTCCGCACGCTCCGGGCGCTGCGTGACGAGGCGTTCGACGTGCTCCACATCCACGAGCCGCTCGCGCCGGGCCCGACGATCACCAGCGTCACGCTGCACACGGCGCCGATCGTCGGGACGTTCCATGCTGCCGGAGGCTCGTCGAGCTATCGCGCCCTCGCTCCGATGCTGCGGCGACTGCTCGAGCGCATCGATCACAAGGTCGTGGTCTCCAAGGACGCGCTGGCACTCGTGCAGGGGTATCTCGGTGGGGAGTACGAGATCTTGTTCAACGGTGTCGAGACCACCGAGATACGCGCGGTCCCGGCGATGCCGCACGATCGCCCGGTCATCTTCTTCCTCGGGCGGCACGAGGAGCGCAAGGGCCTCGATGTCCTGCTCGCCGCGCTCCGGCGCGCCGAGCTCGACGTGACCTGTTGGGTCGCGGGTGACGGGCCCGACACCAAGCGGCTGCGGACCGAGTACGCCGGCGACGACCGGATCGAGTGGCTGGGGCGGATCACCGACGCGGAGCGCAACGCTCGCCTGCGCGGGGCCTCGGTCTTCTGCGCGCCATCGCTCCACGGCGAGTCGTTCGGCGTCGTGCTCATCGAGGCGATGGCGGCGGGGACGCCGGTCGTGGCGAGCGCGCTCGACGGCTACCGGAACGTGGCGACCGACGGGGTCGACGCGCTGCTCGTGCCACCGGGCGACGCCGACGCGCTCGCCGGTGCACTGAGCCGGGTGTTGAGCGATCACCAGCTCGCCTCGACGCTCGCCGCCGCCGGCGAACGGCGGGCCGAGGACTTCGCGATGTCGACGCTGGCCGAACGATACGTCGCCATCTACGAGAGGATCGCCACGTAGACTCGACGGCATGTGGCCTCTCATCATCGTGCTGGTCCTCGTGGTGGCGCTCGTCGCCTACCTCATCAGCGCCTACAACGGCCTCATCCGTCGTCGCAACCAGATCGAGAACGCCTGGTCGCAAATCGACGTGCAGCTGAAGCGTCGGCTCGATCTCATCCCGAACCTCGTCGAGACCGTCAAGGGGTACGCCGCCCACGAGCGCGAGACCCTCGACGCCGTCATCCAGGCCCGCAACGCCGCCGTTGCGGCGCCCGACACACCCGAGGCGCAGTCG
>DATHUU010000137.1:0-1669 GCA_035461925.1 Ilumatobacter sp. | reverse complement strand
ACTGCTTCATCCTCTTCGTCGAGGGCCATCTGTCCGACGATCTCGTCGCCGACGCGATGCGGGCCCTGCACGCCAAGCAGGGGGCGGTCAAGTTCTTCGGTTCGTGGCCCCGCGCCGACGAAGAGGCGCACGATGCCCGATCGCACGCCGACGAGCGCTGGCGCGCCGCCGACGACTGGGTCACCGACCTCCGCGAACAGATCCAACCCTGAGACCTGTCGCGCGCGTGCCGCGTACTCTGCGGGCATGTCCCATGCACCCGTCACCGTCGTCACCGGCGCGAACTCCGGCATCGGCCGGGCCACCGCGCTCCACCTCGCCGCAGCCGGACACACGGTTTACGGCACGGTCCGGTCCGTCGCGCGAGCCGGCAAGCTGCTCGCCGCAGCCGAGGACGCCGGGGTCGGGGTCGAGCTCGTCGAGCTCGACATCGGTGACGATGCGTCGGTGCAGGAGGGGTTCGCGCAGATCATCGCCGGGTCGGGGCGCGTCGACCACCTCGTGAACAACGCCGGTGTCGGTGGCAACGGCGTGGTCGAGGAGACCACGGCCGCGCGATTCCTCGAGGTGATGAACGTCGACCTCTGCGGCGCCACCCGATGCGCGCAGGCCGTCCTGCCGCAGATGCGCGAGCGGGGGAGCGGGACGATCGTCAACGTGACATCGGTCGCGGGTCGGCTCGCGGCGGTCGCCCAGGCGCCGTACGTCGCGGCGAAGTGGGCCTTGGAGGGGATCAGCGAGCAGCTCGCCCACGAGGTCGCCCCGTTCGGGATCCGGGTCGCGATCATCGAGCCCGGGGTCACGAAGTCGTCGATCTTCGGCAAGAACACGGATGCGCCGAACGAGTCGGGCGCGTACGACACGCAGTACGCGCGCATGCTGCAGATGTACGCCGCCGGCTACCACCACGCGACCGACGCCTGGGAGGTCGCGGCGGTGATCCAGCACGCGATCGAGACCGACGAGCCGAAGCTGCGCTATCCGGTCAGCTGGGGTGGGGCCGGGATCGTCGACGGTCGGGCGAAGATGAGCGACGAGGAGTGGGTCGCGATGGGCCGGATCGAGTCGATGGACGAGTACATCGCCGCCTTCCGCGACGCGTTCGGCATCGACATCACCACCTGACCCCGGTCGGAGGGACGACAGCCCTCGTGCCCGAACTGCGGAATTAGGGCATTTGCCCGATGTGGTGGCCGCTGGATCGGTGTGATCATCGGGCTGGGTGCCCACACGCACCATCTACGGGGAGAACGGGAGTTCGACAATGGAGATCGGTCGCGCACGGCGGAGCACTGGACCGGTGGCGAGATGAGGCGGGGGCGGCTGATCCCCACCGTGGCGTTGGTCACCACGATGAGCCTGACGACGGCTGCCGTCGGTGTCGCGTCCACGAGAACGGACGCGCCGAACGCGGGCAACTCCCTGGCCGGCGCGGACCCGGGCGAGCGGTTGACCACTCTGCTCGGTGACCTCGACGATGCCATCGACGTGCTCCGGGCCGATGCGTACCTCTCGGCGACACTCGACGCAGCCGCTGCGGCACCCGAGGCGTCGATCGCGCAAGCCCTCGAGCTCGTGGAGGAGCTCGACGTGGAGGAGCTCGCCGAAGTAGGCGCCGCGCTGGAGTCGGCGCCGGCGATCGAGCGGATTCCCGAGGCGATCGAGACGG
>DATHUU010000136.1:0-3900 GCA_035461925.1 Ilumatobacter sp. | reverse complement strand
GGGCCGGGGAGCGAATGTAGTCCGTGGCGCGGCGCTCGGCTGCGACGCGCGACGGGCCCGAGCGACCGATCGTCTACCGGACTTCGACCACTGGACATCATCAGCGCGGATCACGAGGATCGTCACATGACACTGCACGCGTACCGCTTCTTCAGCAACACCTGTCGCGAGGCGATGGAGTTCTACCGCGACGTCTTCGGCGGCTCGCTGGAGGTGATGACCTTCGCCGACCTCCCTCCGGACGAGGCCAGCCCCGAGGGCATCGACGCCGACCTCGTCATGCACGCCTCGCTCGTCTTCCCAGATGGTGCGATGCTCATGGCCTCGGACGACCCGTCCGGCGACGGCGGGCCGGCCAAGGGCGTGTCGATCCACTACAGCGCGTCCGGCGCCGAGGAGGGTCAGCGCATCTTCGACCGGCTCACCGACGGCGGCGAGGTGCGCATGCCGTTCGAGGAGGTGTTCTGGGCGCTCCGGTTCGGGGACTGCACCGACCGGTTCGGCACCTCGTGGATGATCAGCGTCGATCACCCGGCAGCCGCCGGCTGATCAGCTGGACCCGCCCGACGAGAGCACGCCAGCGAGGTGGGTGTGCAGCCGCGCCACCGCCCCAGGGGTGCGGGAGCCCCACCAGAACAGATCCTGCCCGTCGACCCGGACGGTCGGCGCCACCACCTCCAGCTCGATGAGGTGCTCGTCGCGGAACTCGTACGGCTCCGACGGGACGAGCACGACGTCGGGCCGGCGGTCGGCGGCATCGGCCAACGTGACCTCGGGGTAGTCGACCGGCGCATCGGCGTACACGTTGACGAGGCCGAGCGCGGCGAGGAGCGACGACCCGTACGTCCCCGGGCCGATCGTCATCCACGGGCGTCGCCAGATCGGCACGAACACGCGCCCGTCGATCGGCGGCGGGTGCGGCCGTTCGAACCCACGACGCTCGACGCCGAGACCATCGGCCAGCTCACCGAGCTCCCCGGGCAGCTCGTCGACGGAACGCACGTCGAGCACGACGACACGAAGCCCGGCGGCCGTCAGCGCGTCGGCGTCCTCGCGGCGGTTCTCCTGGCGGTCGAGCACCACGAGGTCAGGGGCGAGAGCGACGATCGCCGCGACGTCCGGGTTCTTCGTGCCGCCGACGTGCACGAGGTCGGGCCGCTCGCAGAAGCGGGTGCAGGCGACGGGCTCGACGCCCCACGCGACGAGGGTCTCGGTCACCGATGGCACGAGGCTCACGACCCTCACGGGTTCGATGCTCCCACATCGACACATCGACGATCGTGCCGGTGTCGAGCGAGCCACGCCCGCACCGGTCTGGCACCGACCTCGCTTCGATGTCGCTCCGATTGGCCCGGTCGTGCTCGCGTGCTTACGCTGGCGACCTCATCTCCGAACCGACAGGAACCGCGTGAACCCCACCGAGCTCTCGCTCTTCAGCGACAAGGAACAGACCCTCCTCGTCGCCACCGAACCCGCCCGCCTGGCCGCGATGGACGAGGACGAGCTCGACCAGCTCCTCGCGCTCGTGCGCCGGGCGCGGAACAAGTACAGCAAGCTGTACCGGCGGCAGGGGGCCGCCCAGGTGCAGGTCGCCGGCAAGCGGTCCGCGACCGCGACGTCGAACCAGCGGACGATCCGCAAGGCGGAGATCTTCGAGGATGCCCTGTACCGGGTTTCGCGAGCGCTGAGCGCCGCGGCGCGTCGGTCGCGGGACGAGCTCAAGCGCGAGCGCATCGAGCTCGCTCGTGCGAGCAGCGGGGTGCCGGGCCGGCACGCGACGACCTCGGGGAAGTCACCGGCGACGTCCGGCGCGGGAAAGCCGTCCGGAACCGGCAGCACGACCCGGACCGGAACCGGCACGGGCCGCAAGGGCACGGTGACCGAACGGCGAGCGGCGTCGACCCGGGCCTCGAACGCCCGGTCGCAGGCCCGCCGCGACCGCCCCCGCTGACACACCGGAAGTGACCGCACGGAAGTGACGAAGGCCCGGTGCGCCGGGCCGGGCGGATCTGCGCACGATGGGCGCATCGCAGGCTCCAGGGAGGCGTGATGCGCAGGATCGTGATCATGGGCGCGGGAGGTCGGGACTTCCACGACTTCAACGTCCTGTACCGGGACGACCCCGACACCGACGTGGTCGCGTTCACGGCCGCCCAGATCCCGGGGATCGACGATCGTCGCTACCCGGCAGCACTCGCCGGTCCGCGCTACCCCGACGGCATCCCGATCCGACCCGAATCGGAGCTGACCGATCTCGTGCGCGACCACCACGTCGACGAGGTGGTGTTCGCCTACAGCGATCTGTCCTACCACCAGGTCATGGAGAAGGCCGCCGTGGCACTCGCTGCGGGGGCGGCCTTCACGCTGCCCGGTCCCACCGCGACGATGCTCCGCTCGAGCAAGCCCGTCATCGCCGTGTGCGCCACGCGGACCGGTTGTGGCAAGAGCCAGACCAGCCGGGCGATCGGACATCTCCTCGCCGCGGCCGGGTTGCGGCCCGTGCTCGTCCGCCACCCGATGCCGTACGGGCACCTCGAGCGGATGGCGGTCCAGCGCTTCGCGACCCAAGCCGACATCGACGCGTCGAACCCGACCATCGAAGAGCGCGAAGAGTACGAGTTGCCGGTCGCCGAGGGTCTCGTGATCTACGCCGGCGTCGACTACGAGGCGATCCTGCGGCAGGCCGAGGCCGAAGCCGACGTCGTCGTCTGGGACGGTGGCAACAACGACTTCTCGTTCTTCGCACCGGACCTGACGATCACCGTCGTCGACCCGCTCCGCCCCGGGCACGAGCTCGACTACCACCCCGGCGAGGTCAACCTCCGGCTCGCCGACATCGTGGTGGTCAACAAGGTCGACACGGCGCTGCCCGCCGATGTCGCCCAGGTCGTCGCCAACGTCCACGCCGTGCGCCCCGGTGCGGTGGTGGTCCGGGCGGCCTCGCCGGTCGCGCTCGACGGTGAGGGTCCGCTCGTCGGACGTCGGGTGCTCGTCGTGGAGGACGGTCCCACCATCACCCACGGCGGCATGCCGTTCGGCGCCGGCTCGGTCGCCGCACACCACGCCGGCGTGACCGACTTCGTCGATCCGCGGCCTGTGGCGGTCGGCACGATCGCCCGCACGTACGAGCAATACCCGCACATCGGTCCGATCCTGCCGGCGATGGGGTACGGCGACCAGCAACTGGCCGACCTGCGGGCCACGATCGAGGCGTCGGGTTGCGACGTCGTCGTCAACGGCAGTCCGTTCCGCCTCGCTCGGGCGCTCGGTCTCGACGTCGAGGTCCGCGACGCGGCGTACAGGTATGCCGACGCCGGTTCACCGACGCTCGCGGACGCGATCGATCCGTGGATCCGGCGATGGCAGGAGCGGCGCGCGGCGACCTGACGCTCCGACACGAGGCGCAGATCGGCCGATGTCACTGCGCGCGCGGTTTCGGTCGTCGGGGGTCCGGGTATCGACCGGCGCATGCCGGTCATCGTCAGCCTCATCGGTGCCACACTCGGCGCCTTGGTGGTCGTCCTGGTCGCCCAGACGACGGGCCGCAGCGACGTCGGCGACACCGAGCGCACGGAACGATGGCTCGTCGATCACGTCGCACGGTTCCCCGGGCTCCGACGAGCCATCGCGGTCGCCGACCGCCACGTGTGGGGCGGAGCGATGGTCGCGCTCGGCCTGGTCACGGTCGCCGTCGCAGCTGCGCTCGTCGGTTGGATCCTCAGCACCGTCGACGACGAGCGTGGCTTCGCCCGGTTCGACGAGTCGGCCGCCCGATGGGGAAGCGACAACGCCACTCCACTCTCGAGTGACGTGCTGAGCGCCGTGACCTGGCTCGGCGACTCGTGGCTGCTCCTCCCCCTGATGGTCGTCGTCGGCGTCATCGCCGTCGTGCGCTTTCCC
>DATHUU010000135.1:0-2654 GCA_035461925.1 Ilumatobacter sp. | reverse complement strand
TCGTCGTCCCGGTCGTCGTCGTCCCGGTCGTCGTCGTCCCGATCGTCGTCGTCGTCCCGGTCGTCGTCGTCCCGATCGTCGTCGTCGTCCCGATCGTCGTCGTCGTCGATGGTGTTGGACGGGACGGTGTTGGCCGGCGCGGCGTTCGAGGATGTGGCGTTCGGGCTGGTGGCCGTGCCACCGATCGACCTGGACTCGACCTTCGGCACGATCCGGCCATCGACGAGATGCGCCTCGAACTCCACCCGGACGGTGCTCGAGCTGAAGTCGACCTCGACCTCGTCCTCACCGTCGTCGGAGTCGTCAGCGCGGTCGTCATCGGCCTTCGTCACCGTCCAGCCGGGCTTCGGTTCGGCGGAGACCAGGAGGAGACGGCCGTCGACGACGTCGACCGTGACGACACCGGCGTCACCGACGTTGAACGCCGTCAGCATGTCGCTCGTCGCCGGTGCTGCAGCCTCGGCAGGGGCGGCAGGGGTGGGCGGGAGTGTGCTCGACGTCGACGTGGTCGAGCTGCTCGACGCGTCCGGTCGTGACTCGACCGAGGTCGGCGGCACGGTGAGATCGATGGACGAGGCCGGAGGGAGCACGGCGGCCGATGCACCGGAGTCGGTCGGGCCGCTGTCGAGGATCTGCGTGTTCACCAGGGCGGCCGCGGAGCCGGCACCCAGTACTCCCACGATCGAGAGCGCGGCAGCGAGCCTGGTCTTCATGTGTGGTGTCTTCATGTGTGGTGTCCTCATGTGTCGTGTCGTCATGTGTGGTGGCGTCATGTGCGGTGTTCTCGTCTCCGTCCTCGTCTCTGAGGGGCCGGAGCCGGTCGGTCGACCGATGTGATCGACGGTACGGGTCGATCGGCCAGCGGTCGACGTGCCTTCATCCAAGAAAGGTCCAAGAACCGTGGCGGACTTCGCCATGATCGGCGTCGAGGCGCGATCGCGTCCGCTCGAGCGACGACAATGGCACCGTGCAGGTGCTCCTCGTCGAAGACGACCCGTCGATCGCCAGCTCGCTCGGCGACGCCCTCCGGGCGGCCGGTCACGAGGTGACCCACGTGGCGACCGGACGAGCAGCGATCGCGGAACGTCACGGCGACATCGTGCTGCTCGACCTCGGGCTTCCCGACATGGACGGCTACGACGTCTGCCGCCAGATCCGGGCCATCTCGCAGGTCCCCATCATCGTCATCACCGCTCGCGGCGAGGAGCTCGACCGGGTCCTCGGGCTCGAGCTCGGTGCCGACGACTACGTCGTGAAGCCGTTCGGCTTCCGCGAGCTCGTCGCTCGGATGCGTGCCGTCACCCGACGGGTTGCCGCACGGTCGCCGGAGTCGGGACCGGGGAACGAGGACGAGACGATCGTCGCCGGACCGCTCCGCATCGACCGCCGCGCGCATCGAGCGACGCTCGGGGCCGGGACACGTCGCGTCGAGCTCGCGCTCACACCGAAGGAGTTCGATCTGCTCACGTACCTGGCGGAGGACGCCGGGGCGGTTCGTACCCGGACCGACATCATCGAGCACGTGTGGGACTCGAACTGGTTCGGGCCGACGAAGACGGTCGACGCCCACGTCGCCGGGATCCGCAGGAAGCTGGGGGACAGCCGTTGGATCGAGGCCGTCCGCGGAGTCGGGTTCCGCCTCGAGATCCTGGACGAGACGTGAGGAACCGACTGCTGCTCGTGATGGTCGGCGTCGTAGCGCTGGTGCTCGCCATCCATGACATCCCGCTCGCGAACCACCTCGAACGGGTCGAGCGCGACCGCATCGTCACGAAGTACGAGCGCGACGCGTTCATCCTCGCCGGACGCATGGAGGAGGCTCTCGAGGGAGGCACTGCGGCCCAGGAGCCGGGCCTCGGAGCGCTGGTGGCCCGGTACGCGAGCGAGGAGGACGTCGAGGTCGTGGTCACCGATGCCGACGCGTTCGGGGTCATCAGCTCCGACCCGACCAAGGTCGGCGAGGACCTGTCGAATCGCCCGGAGATCACCGACGCGCTGATGCTCGGCTCGCCACAGAGCGGTGAGCGATTCTCCGAGACGCTGGGGGAGGACCTGTTCTACGTCGCCGTCCCCGTCCTGTCCGGCGTCGACCGTGTCGGCGCGATCCGGATCTCGGTGCTGGAGCAGGTGGTCGCCGATCGGGTCGCCGATCAGATCCGCGGGCTGCTGGTCGTCGCGCTGTTGTCGCTCTCCATCGCCGTGGGCGTCGCCTGGGTGTTGGCCCGGAGCGTCACGCGACCGCTCCGTCGACTGGAGGCGACGACCGATCGGCTCGCGGCCGGGGAGCTCGACGCACGCGCCGACGACACCGACGGGCCGGGCGAGGTGCGAGCTCTGGCCAGCTCGTTCAACTCGATGGCGAGTCGGCTCGAGCAGCTCGTCGAGCGCCAGCGGGCTTTCGCCGGAACGGCGTCGCACCAGCTCCGCACGCCACTCACTGCGCTCCGACTCCGTCTCGAGCAGGTCTCGATGGAGGCCGGTGGCTCATCGGGCCTGACCGCCGCCGTCGACAGTGCGCTGCAGGAGACCGATCGCCTGCACCGCATGATCGAGGGGCTCCTGGCGCTGTCGAGGGCCGAGGATGCCGCGGTCGGCCCGATCGAGGTGGACGTGAGCGCGTTGGTGCACGAGCGTTCCGAGCACTGGCGGCCGCT
>DATHUU010000134.1:0-5200 GCA_035461925.1 Ilumatobacter sp. | reverse complement strand
CAACTACCTCGTCAGCCCCGACTACAACGTGCGGGCACTCGAGGCGCTCGAACGGGGCGCCGCCAAGTCCGGACGCACGATCGACGACCTCGAGCGGCCGCAACTCGTCGTCTGCTCGGTCGACACCGATCGCAAGGCGGCGCTCGACGGTGCCCGGTTGCTCGTCACGCAGTACCTCGGCCAACAGCCGCACATCATGAAGGCGTCGGGTGTCCCCCAAGAACTGCTCGACGAGATCGGCCAGGTGCTCACGTGGCCGGCGACCCACGACGAGGTCGTCGCCGCCAGCGAGCTCGTGCCCGACGAGATCGTGCAGATGATCTCGGCCTCCGGGACACCCGACGAGGTGCGGGCCAAGGTCGACGAGTACATCGCCAACGGATGCACGTGCCCGATTCTCTATCCGCTCGCCCCGGACGTCCGACTGATGATCGACACCTTCGCTGCGTGATTTCAGTTCGTGCCTGGCACGAACTGAAATCAGCGGGATCGGAGCTCGAGGCGGTCTCGTTGCACGATGCGATAGGTGCGGTCGTGCTGCTCGAGCCAGCCCAGCCGGATGAAGCTCGCGATCGCCTTGTTCACCCGTTCGCGCGACGCCCCGACCATGCCGGCCAACTCCTCCTGCGTGACGGGGAGCTGGAACTGGTCGGCGCCGTTGGCGAGCTCGAGCAGCCGCTTCGCGGTGCGGCCGGTGACGTCGAGGAACACCGAGTCGGCGAGGACTTCGTCCATCACCCGGAGTCGGGTCGCCAGCAGGCGGGTCACGTTCCACAGCAGCCGAGGGTCCTCGTGGAACAGCTCGCGAACCGGCCCGAACGGGATCTCGAGCACGATCGACGACTCGAGTGCTCGGGCCATCGCCGAGCGCGGCCCGTCGTCGAGCATGCCGAGCTCGCCGAACAGGTCGCCGGCCTCCATCAGCGCCACGACGCTCTCCCGCCGGTCGACCGGGCTGGACATCGCGATGGCGATCCGACCGCTGACCACGAGGTACAGCGCGTCGGGCGGATCGCCCTCGTTGAACAGGACGTCGCCGCGGACGAGGGCACGCTCGGTGCCGGCGTCGGCGACGCGTCGCAGGAGCTCGGGGGCGGCATCGGCGAAGAAGGACGTCCGCGACAGACGCTCGACATGGTCGGACATGATTCCGTCCACGGTACTACCCTCGACCCGGTGGATGACCCCTCCAGTGTCCGGACGGTGGTCTGGACCGTGGTCGTCGGTGGCGGCTCCGGTCAGCGGTTCGGACGCCCGAAGCAGTACGAGACCCTCGGCGACGAGCGGGTGATCGATCGGTCGCACCGAATCGCGGCATCGGCCGGCGACGGTGTGGTCGTCGTCGTTCCTGCGCCGGACGCATCCCGCGAGGGTGGCGTCGCCGGAGGTGCGACCCGGAGTGCCAGCGTCCGTGCTGGTCTGGCTGCGGTCCCCGCGGATGCGACCGTGATCTGCGTCCACGATGCGGCCCGGCCGCTCGCCGACCCCGAGCTGTACCGGCGTGTGATCGACGCCGTGGTCGGTGGCGCCGACGGAGCCGTTCCCGGTGTGCCGGTGGCCGACACCGTCAAGATCGTCGATGACGACGGCACCGTCGTCGCGACCCCCGAGCGGGCGCGCCTCCGCGCTGTCCAGACCCCACAAGCGTTCCGGGCCGACGTCCTCCGTGCCGCGCACGCCGCCGGCGGGGAGGGCACCGACGATGCCGAACTGGTCGAACGGGCCGGTGGGCGAGTGGTCGTGGTCGACGGCGACCCGACGAACCGCAAGATCACCCGGCCCGACGACCTGGCCTGGGCGCGTGCGGTCGTCGCCGGCGAGCCGGCCGACGCCGCGTCGGCGCGGAGTCCGCGGTGATCCGCGTCGGCCAGGGCTTCGACGTCCACCGCCACGTCGACGACCCCCGCCGACCCCTCGTCCTGGGAGGTTGCACGTTCACCGACGCACCCGGGCTGGCCGGCCACAGCGACGCCGACGTGCCCGCCCACGCCGCCGCCGATGCCCTCCTCGGCGCGGCCGGTCTGGGCGACCTCGGGACGCTGTTCCCCGACACCGATCCGGCTTGGGCCGGTGCCGACTCCCTCCACCTGCTGGCCGAGGTCGCCCGACGTGTACGTGCCGCGGGGTGGTCGATCGGCAACGTCGACGTCAAGATCGTGTGCGACCAGCCGAAGATCGCACCGAGGAAGCGTGAGATGGAACAGCAGATGAGCGCCGCGGCCGGCGCCCCGGTGACCGTGTCCGGTCGTCGTGCCGAAGGGCTCGGCGCGCTCGGGCGCCAGGAGGGGATCGCCGCCTGGGCGGTCGCCGTGATCGAACGGGTCGGAACCGACGAGGAGGAGCGATGAGCGGACGGAGTCCCAAGCGATCCGCCGGTCAGGGTCGCGGCGGTCGTGCCGCGGCCGGCCGCCGATCCGGACCGCCCCGTAGCCGGGGTGCCGGTCGCACCGGCAAGGTGCGGCCGGGCGACGACGCCCCGAAGCGCCGGTCCGACAAGGGACTCGGAGGCGAGCAGGTCGAGGGTCGCCAGGCCGTGCGCGAGCTGTTGCTGGCGCAACGACGCAAGGTGCACGAGATCTGGATCGCGGCCGACCTGCAGGACACCGATGCCGTCGACGACATCGTCGCCATCGCGTCCGCGAACCGGGTGCCGATCGCCTGGGTTGCCCGCAAGAAGCTCGATGCCGCTGCCCGCACCGAGGCACCGCAGGGCGTGCTCGCCCTCGCCGCACCGATCCCCGAGGCCGACCTGGCCCGTTACCTCCGCCGCCGCGGGGATCGCAGCCCGTTCCTGGTCGCGGTCGACGGGGTCACCGATCCGGGCAACCTGGGCGCGATCGTCCGGAGCTGTGACGGTGCGGGTGTCGACGTCGTCGTCGTTCCGCGCCATCGCGCCGTGCACGTGACGCCCACGGTCGCCAAGGCATCGGCCGGCGCGGTCGAGCACGTGCCGATCGCTCTCGTCGCCGGATTGCCCAGCGCGCTGCAGCGGATGCGCGATGCCGGCATCTGGGTGGTCGGCCTCGACGACGCCGCGGACCGCTCGCTGTTCGAGATCGACGATCTCGCCGTCGAAGGGGTGTGCATGGTGCTCGGTGCAGAAGGTGCCGGCTTGTCACGGCTGGTCCGCGAGCGCTGTGACATGATCGTCAGCATCCCGATGCTCGGGCGCCTCAGCTCACTGAACGTGTCGGCGGCAGCAGCGCTCGCGACCTACGAGATCTCACGGCACCGGCGGACCGTGCCGATACCGTCCAACGACTTCTGACAGGGAACCCCCGCACGATGACCGAGCAAGTCGAGCCTCCCACCAGCCAGCCGACGCCCGGCGGTCCGTCGCCGATCGGGCGACGTCGCTTCATCCAGGCCGCGGGCGCCACCGCCGGCGCTGCCGCACTCACCTCGACCATCCCCTCCGGCTTCGCCGAGGCGTCGATCCCGGCGGGAGCAGCGGGTTACGTCCCGCTCCCGATCGCAGTCCGGGCCGCCGACACCAGGTATCCGAACGAGTTCCCGTTCACGCGGCTCGCCGACAACCAGATCCGTGTCAAGGTCCGCGACCGCGACGGCGTCCCACCCGACGCGACGGCGGTCGTGCTGACGGTCACGGCGAAGAACCGCGAGACGCTGAACAACTACGTCACGGTCTACCCCACCGGCTCGGCGAGCGTCCCCGAGGCCTCGAACCTCAACCTGCCCCGACCGTCGGAGGTGACGGCGAACCTCGCGTTCGTCCGGGTCGGCAGCGAGCACTCGGTCGACGTCTTCCAGTTCGGGGCCTGCGAGACGATCGTCGACATCCTCGGCTACTTCGTCCCGGTGTCGGCGTCCACTCGTCGCGGTCGGTTCGAAGGACTCGCCGCCGCGAAGCGGGCACTCGACACTCGCCCCGACTTCGTCGGTGCCGGATCGTTCACGACCGTCGACGTCACGCCGTTCGTGCCGGCCGAGGCGGCGTCGGTGGTCATCAACCTGACCTCGCTCGCCAACCCGGGTGGCGGGTTCTTCAGCGCCGTGCCGTACTCGTTGTCCGGCGAACCGGCGACGTCGAGCCTGAACGTCTTCTTCCCCGACGACAAGCGCGCCGCGGCCGTGATCGTGCCGGTCGAGACGGTCGGCGGCAGGCGTCTCATCAAGGTGTTCGCGTCGACCGCAGCGAAGTTGATCGTCGACGTCACCGGCTACTTCACCAACGACGCCGCGCCCTCGTCGCCGATCGGGCTGTTCGTCCCGACCGACCCGACCCGCGTGCTCGACACCCGCAAGCCGGACCCCACCAAGCGGATGTGGCCCCGATGGGTCGTGGAGCAGACGCTCCCGTCGCCGGCGTCGACCGCTGCCGCGGCGGTGGTGCTCAACGTCACGTCGGCCCGGACCCGGGCCGAGGGCTACCTGACCGTGTCGGGCGCCCGGCTCCCGATCCCCGAGACGTCGAACGTGAACTGGGTCGGCCCCGGCGCCATCGTGCCGAACCTGGCGATCACGCCCGTGACGGCCACCTACGGCTTCCAGGTCTTCAACTTCTCGGGTGGCCACGTGATCGCCGACATGGCCGGCTACTTCACGGGCCAGCAGCGGGTCGCCTCACTGCCGCAGTACGTCAACCCGCCCCCGCCACCGGTCGCTCCCGAGTGGACGCTCCGGGTGCCGCGGCTCGGCCTCACGAGTCGGGTGCTGACCGGGGACGCCACGTACGTCACCGACTCCGGACACACCTGGCACTGGGCCGGCACGGGATACATGGGCCAGGCGGCCCACGTGGCCGTGTTCGGGCATCGAACCGAGGCGGGCTCGCCGTACCGCTACATCCACGTGATGCAGCCTGGTGACACGTGGACGGTGACGACCTTCGACGGGCGCGAGTACACCTACCGCATGGTGCGGCGCGACCTCACCGACGCGCAGACGCCGAACATCCTCGACGCCACCCGCTTCCACCCTGGCACGACGTTCTCGATCGTCGTCTGCACGCGGGGATACGACTCGTCCGGCTACCGCCGTTACCTCCAGTGGTTCGAGCCGACGAGCCTGAAGTACCGCCTCGTCGTCACCGGCGAGCTCGTCGGCTGGCGCGAGTTGTGATCCCCTGCACTCAGGCCGCCCACCATCCCTCCGCACCGGGTTCAGCCGGCGACCTGAGCGGGTGGCCGACCGCACCCGATCGCAGCGCACGCTTCGTACGTTCTTCCGGGTCTGTGGG
>DATHUU010000133.1:0-6255 GCA_035461925.1 Ilumatobacter sp. | reverse complement strand
TGCATCAACACCGGCGGGGAGAAGGTCTTCCCCGAAGAGGTCGAGGAGTCGCTCAAGCGGCACCCCGCCGTCCTCGATGCGGTCGTGGTCGGCGTGCCGGACGAGAAGTTCGGCGAGGCCGTGACCGGTGTCGTCGAGCCGCGTCCCGGGATGGACATCGACGAGGCCGACGTGATCGCCCACGTCCGCCGGACCCTCGCCGCGTACAAGTCACCCAAGCGCATCGTCGTCGTCGACACCATCGGCCGCGCCCCCAACGGCAAGGTCGACTACAAGCGCCTCAGGTCCGAGGCCGCCGACGCCCTCGCCGTCTGAACCTGTCGTCAGGCACCGCCGAGTCGTTCGGCGGCAGCGGCCAGGAGCTCGTGGACCTCGGATGGCGCCTCCTCGACCGTCACGTCGAAGCTGGTGGCGAGAATCGCGATCATGCTCGCCAACCACTCCAGCGCATCGGCGCCGAGCCGGAGTCTCGTCGCGTCGCCTTCGATCGGGGACATCTGGCCGCCGAACCAGTGTGACATCGAGGCGACCCGTTCAGGATCGCCCTCGACCCGCACCACCGCCTCGTGCTGCTGGGTCACCGACCGGAGCCCCGCCGCGACGAACTCCGCGGCCGACGCCGCCGGGAGGGATCGAGGCTCGAACCGTGCGCCGGCCAGCGTGGGCGCCTCCATCCGGTCGACCCGGAAGGTCCGCCAGTCCCCGCGGCGCACATCCCAGGCCACCAGGTACCACCGCTGGCCCACCGACACGAGTTGGAGCGGCTGGACCAACCTTCGTGCCGACTCACCGTCGCGACGCGTGTACTCGAACCGCACCTCCTCGCGATCGCGACACGCCTGTGCCAACGTCGTGAGGCTCGCCGCCGGAACGTGATCGCGCGGTGCCCATCGCAACACGTCGACGTTCGAGTTGAGCGCATCGACCCGTCGGCGCAGCCGGTCCGGGAGGATCTGCTCGAGCTTCGCCATCACCCGGACCGTCGTCTCCTCGATCCCCTCGATGGCAGCACCCGCGGCCGCTCGCAAGCCGACGGCCAAGGCCACCGCCTCGTCGTGGTCGACGAGGAGCGGGGGGAGGTGGGCGCCGGCGGCGATCTGGTACCCGCCGTCGACGCCCGGCGCCGCGAGCACGGGGTATCCGAGCTCCCGCAACCGATCGATGTCGCGCCGGACCGTTCGCTCGCTCACGCCGAGCCGCTCCGCCAGCTCTCCACCTGACCAATGCCGGTGGGTCTGGAGGAGCGACAGCAGCGCGAGCGTGCGAGCGGTCGGGTCGCTCATCAGCCCGCCGTCACTCTGCTACGCAGCGCCGCCATGCACATCGACATGCTCAGTGCGCCGACGGCGGCGATCGCCACCAGCGCCCACACCACGTCGACGGTCCACCCGTCGATCGCGAGGGACCGCAGCCCTTCGAGCAGATAGGTCACCGGGTTGAACGTCGCCACCGTGTCGAGCCAGCCGGACAGCTGCTCCCGCGGCACGTACGACGTCGTCAGGAACAGGAACGGGAAGAACAGCAGGAACATCGACTGCACTGCTGCCGGGTTACCCGTCTTCAGCGCGACCGCGTAGCCGAACCCGGCGAACACGAGGCTCCACAGCGCGGCGGCGGCGACGAACACCACGATGCCGACGACACCGGTCTCGAAGCCGGCGCCCAGGACCAACCCGAGCGCGAGGATCGGGAGCGTCAGGCACGCCGCCACGGCGACGTCGGCGATGAGATGCCCGAGCAGGAACGCACTGCGCTTCATGGGGGTCATCAGGAGCCGATCGAGGTAGCCGTCCTGCACGTCGAGCACCATCGCCGGCGCTCGGGACACGCCCGTCACGCCGAGCAGGATGGCGGTCGGCATCTGGAACGCCGTGTAGTCGAACCCCTCGATCGAGCCCTCGGTCAGTCGCGACAGCGTGGCCACGTTGACCAGGAAGAAGAAGACCGCGATGAAGACCGGCGGGACCACGCCCTCGAGATCGCGCGGCACGGCGCGCAGCGCGCGACCCGCCATCGTCGCGACGTCGTGTCCGAACCCGGTGGGCCGGGCCCGGATGGCGGTCGTCGCCCGGATCGGCATCGTGGTGGTGGTGGTGGTGGCGGCGGTCGTCGTGCTCATCGGGACACCTCCTCGATCTCGTGGGTGGGTTCGTCGTCGAGGTCGTCGCTCTCGCGGAGCCGGTTGCCGGTCATCTCGAGGAACACGTCGTCGAGCGTCGGCGTCCGCAGCGTCAGGTCGCGGACCGATACCGACGCCGAGTCGAGCGCCACGGCGACCGGTCCGATCGCCGCGGAGCCGTGTTCGCTCGACATGATCAGCTCGTGATCGTGGGCCTCGACGACGTCGACACCGTCGACGCCGGCCAGAGCGGCGACCGCAGCGTCGGGATCGCCCTGGATGCGCACGACGATCAGGTCGGCACCCACTTGTCGCTTCAACGCTGCGGGTGTCCCCTCGGCGACCAGCTGGCCGCCGTCGATGATGCCGACCCGGTGGGCGAGGGCGTCGGCCTCTTCGAGGTACTGGGTCGTGAGCAGGATCGTCATGCCGAGCTGCTCGTTGAGGGCGCGCACCTCCTCCCACACCCGGTTCCGGCTCACCGGATCGAGGCCGGTCGTCGGTTCGTCGAGGAACAGCACCTCGGGGTTGTGGACGAGCGCCGCAGCGAGGTCGAGCCGTCGCTTCATACCGCCCGAGTACGTACCGATCGGGCGGTCGATCGCCTCGCCGAGGTCGATCATCGCCGTGAGCTCGCTCACCCGCTGGTCCACCTCGGGACGGGTCAGCCCGTAGAGCCGACCCTGCAGCCGGAGCAACTCGGTGCCCGACTGCTTCGGATCGAGCGCTGCCTCCTGCAGGGCGGCGCCGATCCGGAGCCGCACCGCGTCCGGCTCCGTCGCCACGTCGAAGCCGGCGATCGACGCCGTGCCGCCGGACGGTCCGAGCAGGGTGCACAGCATGCGCACGGTCGTCGACTTGCCGGCGCCGTTCGGGCCGAGCAGGCCGTAGATCTCACCAGCGTCGATGTCGAGGTCGATCCCGTCGACGGCGACGAACTCGCCGAAGCGGCGGACCAGTCCACGCGCGCGGATCGCCGATGCCGAGCGGCCGAACGGATCGGTCGTCGTCTCGGCCGCGATGGGTTCGAGTGTCGGGGCCCTCATGATCGGCTCCGACGGGTGGTGTGGGTGGTTGGAACTTGCATGCGACGATCCTCCACCGTATTGCGGACGGATCATGTCCGCAATCAGGATGCGCTGCCCGTCGCACAGCAGAACCGACTGGATCAGGCCACGGCGGTGATCTGCGCGGTGAGGTGGTCGACGACGTCGGCGAGCGGAACGTCGGCGCGTTCACCGGAACGACGGTCCTTCACCTCGACGAGGCTCTTCGTCGGGTCGTCGGCGTCGCTGCCGCGGCCGCACACCACGATCGTCGGCACGCCGATCAGCTCGGCGTCCTTGAACCGCACGCCCGGCGAGACGCCCTCCCGGTCGTCGAACAGCACCCGCAGCCCGGCGGCCAGGAAGCCGGCGGCGAGCTGCTCGGCGGCCGGCCGTTGCGGGCCGCCTTCCTTGCCGGCGATCACGAGGTGGACGTCGGCGGGTGCGACCTCTCGCGGCCACACCAGCCCCGACTCGTCGTGGTTCGTCTCGGCGATCGCGGCGACTGCTCTCGACACCCCGATGCCGTACGACCCCATCGTGACGGTCACGAGCTGGCCGCTCTCGTCCTGCACCTTGAGGTCGAGCGCCTCGGCGTACTTGCGGCCGAGCTGGAAGATGTGACCCATCTCGATGCCGCGTGCGATCTCGAGCGCACTGCCGCACGTCGGGCAGGCATCGCCGCCGCGGACCTCGGCGGCCTGGATCGTGCCGTCGGCGGTGAAGTCACGTCCGGCGGTGAGCCACAGCACGTGATGCCCGCCCTCGTCGGCGCCGGTGACCCACTGCGTGCCCTCGACCACGCGTGGGTCGATCAGGTAGCGGATGCCCGACGCCTGATCCTTGCCGAGCACGCCCGGGCCGATGTAGCCCTTCACGAGCGCGGCGTGGGCGACGAAGTCGGCCTCCTCGAACGGCTCGACCTCGGCCGGCGCGACCTGGGCCTCCAAGCGCTTCGGGTCGACCTCGCGATCACCCGGCACCCCGATCGCGAGCACCTCCGCCGAACCGTCGGGGTGACGCAGCTTCACGACCACGTTCTTCAGCGTGTCGGCTGCCGTCCACGGACGATCATCGCGTCGCAGTTCGGCGGAGTCGTTCAGGAAGTCGACCAGCGTCTGGATCGTCGGCGTGTCCGGCGTGTCGGCCACGAACGCCTCCCGGAGTCCCGCGAGCGGGGTCGGGTCGGGAGCCGGCACCGTCATCGCCTCGGTGTTGGCGGCGAAGTCGCACGTCGTGCACCGGACGTAGGTGTCCTCACCCACGTCGAGGGGCGTGAGGAACTCCTCCGAGGCCGAGCCGCCCATCGCGCCCGACATCGCCGACACGATCACGACCGGCAGGCCGAGCCGATCGAACGTCTTGATGTACGCCGCACGATGTCGGTCGTACGACCGCTGGAGGCCCTCGTCGTCCACGTCGAAGCTGTACGAGTCCTTCATCACGAACTCGCGGCCGCGCAGCAGACCGGCCCGCGGTCGCGCCTCGTCGCGGTACTTCGTCTGGATCTGGTAGATGCACAGCGGCAGGTCCTTGTACGAGCCGTACAGGCTCTTCACCAGGAGGGTGAACATCTCCTCGTGGGTGGGCGCCAGCAGCATGTCGGCGCCGTGACGGTCCTGCAGACGGAACAGGTTGTCGCCGTACTCGACCCAGCGCCCGCTCGCCTCGTACGGTTCCTTGGGCAGGAGGGCGGGGAAGTGGACCTCTTGGAACCCGGCGGCGTCCATCTCCTCACGGACGATCCGCTCCACGTTGCGGTACACGATCCAGCCGAGCGGCAACCACGAGAACCCGCCCGGCGCCGCCCTGCGGATGTATCCGGCACGGACGAGCAACCGGTGCGACGGCACCTCCGCGTCGGTGGGGTCTTCGCGGAGAGTCCGCAGGAACAGGTTCGACATCCGGAGCACGCTGCGACGATACCCGTCGACGCCACCCCACCCATCGGGCCGTCGGTCCCGGGCGCTGTCGGTCGCCGGACTCAGTCGTCGACCCACTCGAGGATGTCGCCCGGCTGACACTCGAGCACGCGGCAGATCGCTTCCAGCGTGCTGAACCGGATGGCCTTGGCCCGACCGTTCTTCAGGACCGCGACGTTCGCGGGGGTGAGGCCGACCAGTTCGGAGAACTCGCCGACGCTCATCTTCTTCTTCGCGAGCTCGACGTCGATGCGGACGACGATCGACATCAGATCACGCCGTCCATGTCGGTCCGCAGTGCCGTGGCCTGTCGCAGCAGCGCGCGCATCACGACCATCAGGAGCCCGAGCACCGCGACGCCCACCAACATCAACGTGAGAAGCAGCGGGAGCCCGGGATCGTCCCAGACCGGTGCCAGCCCGACCAGCACGGCGAGGAGGACGACCCAGGCCGACGCGATCGCCACGACGATCGCGTCGACCCAGGGCAGCGCGGCGTCGGTGAAGATCCGGTCGTCTCGGACCATGCCGAGCAGCCTCCACGTGCAGACGATCACCGCTTGCACGCAGAGGATCCAGAAGATGGCTGCCGCGGTCAACGGCCAGCGGAGGTGCGCGAGGTCCGGCGACTCGTCGGCCATGTGCGCGAACTGTCCCGGCATCGACAGCGTCTGGAACAGGACGAGGATCGCGAAGAGCACCACGAGACACGCTCGCAGCGGCAGGACGGCTCGATGTTCGAGGGGCATGAATCGAGTTTCGATCTATTTCTATCGAAAGTCAATAGGTACCGCTGGTGTGCCTGCGTTGGGCAGGCGGCCGTGGCGATGGACGGTCTGCGACACGGACTGCTCCCGCACCCACCTCACCAGCTCGACGCGACCGTGTGGGCACGGGGGAGTGGCGTCGAACCACACGCCCGCATCGACCAACGCCTGCAGCAGCGCGTCGCCGGGATCGAGCAGCAGGCGCACCCGGTCCGCCGACCGCAGCGAGGCGACGAGCTCGCGGGCGCCCACCGATCGGGCGTCGGACTCGACGAGCTCAGCACCGGTCACCTCGGCGGCGACGCGCAGTCGGGTGAGCGACTCGTGCTGGCCGCCGTCGTGGTACGCCACGACACGGCGGACCGGTACGTAGCGCAACACGTTCGATTCGGCCCGGAGACC
>DATHUU010000132.1:0-10700 GCA_035461925.1 Ilumatobacter sp. | reverse complement strand
GTGAGCAGCTCACGGCGGAGCTGGACGAGGGTGGGTGACGGCTCACCGTCCGACCACGGATCGGCGTTGACCACGCGCTCGTACTGCTCCCACTCCTGGCGGACGCCGGCGTGATCGCCGGCTCGCGCGTGGGCACGCATCCGGAGCCCGATCAGCTCCTCGTGCCCCGGCAGGACCTGGAGCCCGCGGGCGGTCGCGTCGAACACACCGTCGATGTCGCCCATCGACAGGCAGTGCGCGGCGAGCTCTGCGGTGGCCGACGTCGCCAGCAGCACGAGTCGAGAGGCGATTCCCTCGGCTTCGGGCCACAGGTAGCCGGTGCTCTCGAACGGCACCCCGACGATCAGGGCGACCGCCGGACGCAACGTGGCGATCGCCTGGTCTGGTGGCTGCAGCCGGGCGATCGCGAGGGCATCGCCGACGAGGTCGGCATCGGTGCGCACCCGGTCGTGCAACGGCAGCGCCTCGGTGAGCGTGCGACCGATCCACTCCTCGCCCTCCCGCGGCTCGACGAGACGGGCGAGCGAGCGTCGCGCCTCCGACACCACGTTCGCGAACGTCGCATCGCGAACGTCGAGCTCCCACAGCGCGGTCCGAGCGCCGGAGCGCGTGGCCCGCTCGCGATGGGTGGCGAGCCAGGCGATCAGCTCCTTCGCCTTCGACTTCTGGAACGTCGCCTCCTGACCGTCGGCGGACCGGACGGCCACCGGACCGAGCAGACGGACGAGGATCGGCGGTGGCGACGTCGGATCGGCCTCGGCGGTGACGACGTCGCCGGTGCCCAGCTCGTGCACCGGATCGTCGGGGATCGGAGCGAGCGTCAGATCGGCATCGACCGCGGTGCCGGCGAGCCGTGTCGGCGGCTCTGACGGGAGTCGCGACGGCGGTTCGTCGACGAGATCGGCGTCGGCGGACCCGACGAGCGTGGCGAGGGACACGAGCTCGTCCGCGTCGAGCCCGACGGGCACGCAGTGCAGGCCGAGCGGGCGGAGCGTCCAGGCGCCACCTTCGGGCGCGAGTCGGCTCGACGGGCCCAGGATCGGCGAGGCGGAGACCACCGCCAACCCGGTCCGGTCGGACGGCGGGGCGACGCTGCCCGCAGCCGCACCGACCAGGACGATGGCCGGCTCCCAGGTCTCACCTCCGGTCGCGCGGGCACGGAGCTCGAACGTGCTGCGATCGCTCGCCGCGGTCGAACCGACCGCCTCGGCTGCCACGGCGAAGGCGGACGGCGCGTCGCGAGCGAGCACGTGATGTCGATGGCCGAGGAACGCCGCGTCGTCGATCCCGACCCCGACGAGGGTCGACACCTCGGCGAGCACCGACCCGGCGAGCGTCGCCGCGAGCGCGGTCACGATCGCGTCGGCCTCGTGGCCCGGCCCACCGACCTCGATCGCTTCGAGCGCCTCGAGGTCCACGTAGAGATCCCGGTCGTCGAGGGTCCGGCCCAGCTGCACGAGCGCGGGGCACGGTGCGCCGACGCGCCTCGCCGGCTCGGCGAGCAGCTCGATGGGGACCGTCCCCGGGAGCTGCCATCGCGTCGGCTCGTCGCTCGGGAGCCAGGGCGGGTCGAGCTGCGCCGGACCGGACGCGTGGACCTCGACCGTCCCGTCGTCGCCGGCGGTGACGGCCACCACGCGTCGACCGGCGGCGACGAGCGCCATGGTGGAGGAGCGGATGGCCAGGTCGACGCGCAGGAAGCGCTCCCCCGAGTCGACGGAGCGCAAGGTCCGCTCCATCACCGTGACCCGCGGGTGAGGTTCGGGCAGCCTGGCGCCAGGACGGGCGCGTCGGAGTTGCCGACGCCGTCGCGCGGCGAGGAGCACGAGCACGCCAACCGAGAGCATCGTCGCCCGACCGACGGTCAGGAGCCGCGCAGCAGGCTCGGCCGACTCGATCTCAGGGTCGATCGGGGGTGCCACGGCCGGGGCGGACGGTGTGGCGGCCCGGTCAGGGGGTACACCGGTCCAGCGGTTGCGCGGCAGCGCCGCACCGTTCGCCGGAGGCACCGCCTCGTCGGCCGGCACGGCCTCGTCGGCCGGCACGGCCTCGTCGATCGGAGCAGCCTCGGCCACGACCGAAGGCGTGTCCTGCGTCGACGAAACCACCGGGTCGCCGACCGTCGGGCCGACGGGACGGTCGACGGAGTCGGCAGGTTCGGCGCTCGCGGCCGGCAGGTGCAGGTGCCAACCCGGCTGGATGAGGGACGCATCGTCGAAGGTGCGTCCGTCGTCGAACACGCGACCGCGGTTCGCCTCGTAGATCTCGGGCCACCGCTCGGGATCGCCGAGCTCGTCCTCGGCGATCGACCACAACGTCTCGCCCCGCGCGACGACGTGCGCACCGGTCGCCTCGACATCGGTCGCCTCGACGTCGGTCGCCGTGCCGGTCGGCGAAACCGGAGGGAGCGTGAGGACCCAGCCGATGTCGAGATAGGCGGCGTTCGTGAAGCGCTGTCCATCGGGCATCTGTCGGCCGAGGTTGAGGTCCACCAACTGCTCGGCGAAGGCCGCGACCGCGGACCGGTCGGGGCCGGCGAGACGCTCCGCGATCGCGAAGACGGAGTCCCCGGCGCGCACGACGTACGTCCCCGACTCCGCCGCGTCGACGGCGGGCACCGAGTCCTCCACGGTGTGGATCGGGGACGCGTGGTTCGGCGACGCTGTCGGCGCGGCGACCGTGGTCTCGAGTCCGGAGGGAGCTCGGGACGGGAGCGCGAGACCGTCACGCGCGACGGCGCGCGACGGGTTCGTCAACATCGGGACGACGACCAACAGGCCGGCGGCGATCAACCGGGCCAAGGATTGCGGGGCCCCGAGCCCGCGAATCGCGGGCATCGGGATGCCACCGTGCCGGATCATGTGGGCCGCCTCGGCGACCACGGTCGCCACGAGGACGACGACCGCGGCCCACGCGACGAGGAGCGAGGCTCGGATCACGAGATCGGCGATCGTGTCCTCGGCGAGCTGATCGGTGAGGGTCTGGCGGATCTTCGACCGCTCCCAGTCCCGCGGTGGGGGCACCCCGTGCCATGGGGCCGAACCGCCGAAACGCGCACGCGCCGCGAAGATCAGCACCCACGGCACGCCGACGGCAACCATCACGAGGAGCGTGAGCGCCGAGGCGAACCGTACGGTTCCGGAAGCCGATGCCGCCCTCATCGTGTCCCCGTCATGACGCTCCCGTCCTGCTGATCGCGTGTCCGGCCATCGTCGTGCCCGTCGGGCGATCGGGCGCGAGACTCGGCGAACGACGGTGTGGAAAGCACCGGACCCAGTGTCCCGGAGCGGGGCCCGGTACGACATGGGGAGAACTCCCCGTCCGGAGGTCAACCCGCCACGGCACGTGCCGACCCCTCCGCCCGGACGATCGCCCGCTTCGAACCGCCGAAGCCACCTTCGATCTCGTCGACGATCTCGACCACGACCGTGACGCGGTCGGCTTCGACGACGACCGACACCCCGCCGACCTCTCCGGCATCCGCCAGGAGCTCGCGGGCAGCTCGCGTCGCCTGCTCGACCGCCGCTGCCTCGTCGAGCGCGACCGCCCCGTCACCGCGCAGCGTCCCGACGGCGACCTGTTGCGCACCCACCCGTGCCGACTGGAACGCGATCGCCTGCGCGACCGACCGCGTCGCGAGCCGCTCGTCATAGTCTCGGGCGAGCAGGATCACCGCTCCCGCCGTGAACGAGAACAGCAGCACCATCGCTGTCACGAGTGCCGTGCCGCGGTCCCCACGAAGGCGGGCCGCCGGTCCGGTCACGGGGTCCCCCGGGCGCGGAACAGGTCGATGGTGGCGCTGGCCGTGAACACCTCGTCGTCGGTCGCCACACCCGCGAGCTCCAGCCCGCGATCGGAGACCGAGCAGCGGACGGTGACCCGCACCGTGCCGAACGCCGTGCCCCCTGCCGGGCCCGACCCGGGAGGCGGCACGTTCGGGTACTCGACCGCGACGTCGGGCGATGCGCACGCGTCCGCGTCGACCAACATCGCGCGCACGACGCCCCGAGCGGCCCGTTCGGCGTCGACCGGCGTCCGCTCGAGCGCCGCAGCCTGCGCCCCGGCGGCCGCCGCTGACCGGACCTGGGCGCGAGCGTCGACACCACGACCGAGCGCGATCACGAGCACCGCCAGGCCGATCGCGATCGGGGCGATGAGGACCAAGCCGAGCGCGTCGGCCGCACCCCGATCGCGAGGCCGCGTCGTCCGATCCCGCTTCGTCACGGCCGGAACCCCTCGACCGGCAGGGCCTCGGTCACGTCGATCCCGGCCGAAGTGCCGCGAATGATGCCGGGCGCGTCCCCGGTGATGCGGACCACGACGACCACTCCATCGCTGGTGATCGTCACGTCCGCGCCGCTGATGTTCGTGACCTCGTCGAGGTTGTGTTCGGCCGAGCGTTCGACGAGGTCGGCGTCGTCGCCGCGCTGCGCGACGAGCACCGCCACGTCGCGCGCCGTCACCCGCGCCTCCGTCCGAGCATGGCTCCACATCGCCGCCTGGAAGGCCGCGAACGCGATCACCACGAACACCGGTGTCAGGACCACCGCGGTGAGGCTCGTCGAGCCACGGTCGCCGGACATCCTGCGATCCACGACGAGGTCCAGCGAGTCGGTCAGGGGCTCGACGGGGTCTGCACCGGCCGCTCCGCCTCGTCGCGGATCTGGCTCCACAAGATCGAGGCGATCACGGCGACGCTGATGCCCGCGGCGACGAACCAGAGGACCTGTTCGAGCGACACCGCGCCGCGATCCTGGTCGGACATCGGCTCGTCGGGACCGTCGGCACGGCCGGTCACGACGAGCAGACCGCGGTACACCTGATGTGTCGCTGCGGTGGTCAGGGTACGGATGTGCTGCATGGATCTTGTCCTCCTGGTTCACGCGAAACTCAAGGCCGGGTAGATGACCAACCCCATGAAGATGAGGGCCATCCCGACGATCGGTGTGGTCAGTCGACTGGTGCGCAGCCGGGCTTCGGACTCCTGCTCGGTCGCCAGCGCCGTGCGGAGCGTGGCGCACTTCGCAGCGAGGGTCCGCGCCACCGGGGCTCCCTCGCTCGCGCTGAGCGCAGCAGTGGCCGCGATCTGTTCGAGCTCGTCGAGCCCGAGCTCGGTGCCGGTGCGCCGCAGTGCCTCGGTGAGGCTCGCGCCACGCGCTCCCGACTCGCGCATGCGACGACGGAGCTCGACGAAGAGCCGACCGTCCCCGGCGTGCGCCGCCTGCTCGAGCGCTCCTTCGTATCCGGTGTTGCCGGCGAGCAGCATCGTGACGATGTCGAGATAGGCCGACACCTGGTAGCGGAGGTCGGTCGTGATCCGGTGTGCACGCTCCACGGTCGCGGTGTGCACCACGAGCGGGCCGAGCCCGGCACCAGCGAGGCCACCGACGACCGGCACCGACCATCCCAGACCGAGGAGACCGACCCGTTGCAAGAGGGCGAGCGCGAGGACGGGCACCACCAATCCGGCGACCGCGGCGAGGGTGAGTCGGAGCACGTGTGCCTCGGGGGTTCGCTCGACCAGGCGGAGTTGGGCTTCCGACGGCAGGAGTCGTGGATGCTCGGCGAAGCGCCGACCGAGACCCGCGAGCACTCGCCGCTCGACACCCGGCTCGGACGACGCATGCCCGGGGCGCTGCAAGCGGCTCACCGTGCGGGCGAGCGACGGTGCCGGCTGTGCCCAGCCACTGGCCGCGAGCAGCATCCCGCCGGCGGCGACCGCCGTGAGCACGACGAGGATCCCGAGCGAGCTCATCGCCGCGCTCCGATCGGCTCGTGGCGGATCCCCGACGTCGTACCGAGGAACCGCCCGGGCCGCGGGAACGCCGCGAGCTTCTGGACTCGCACGAGCAGCGCGACGTATCCGACGAGCGAGATCGCGAGGAACGCCTGACCGGCGGAGTCGTCGTACGCATCGAGGTACTCGACGCGTCCGAACACGAGCAGCGCGATCACCCAGGCGCTCATGATGAGCGTCAGCGCCTGCACCTCGCGCCGAGCGGGTGCGCGCTCGGCCTCGACCAGGCGGCGACGGTCGACCTGCTGTCGGGTCTGCTCGGCGAGCGCGGTGAGGACCGGCACGGTCCGCGCGCCACGGCGGATGGCGATGGAGAGTCCGGCAGCGACGAGATCGCCGAGCGGGTCGTCCAGGTCGTCCGCGAACCGCCGGAACGCGATGTCGGTGTCCTGACGTCCGAGCGCGGCAGCCAGCCTGCGGACGTGGGGTCGGATCGCCGGCGCGCTCGCCGCGACCGTCGACTGGATCGCCCCGACCGGCTGCTCGCCGGCCATCAGCACGTCACGCACGTTCTCGATCCAGCCGGCGAGCGCGTCGAGGCGGGCGATCTCGGCGTCGCTCGACCGGTGACGGGTCTGCCACCCCCCGACCGCCCAGAACGCGCCTCCGGCGACGACCAGCGACGGTACGATCCATCCCGACACGACCAGCAGGAGCAGACCCGACGACGTGGCGATCGAGAACCGGATCCCGAGGCGCCGCACGGTCTCGGTCGAGAGCTCGATGTGTGGACCGGACGACGCTGGACCGAGCACGAGGGCGACGCCCACGACGAACAGCACCGACCACAGCACCGCCAGCACGATCACGACCAGCCGCCGACGTGGGCGAACAGCGTCGGGTCGTACCCGGCGAGGCGGAGGCGCTGCAGGTGGCGCTCGGACAACGCTGCCCGCTGGGCCAGCTGGCCGTCGTGACCGACGCCCCACACCTCGGTCGTCGCCAGCCCGCCGCGTTCGCCGAGCCCTCCGATCTCGATGATCGAGGTGACCTGCCGGAGGGCTGCCCCGTCCACGTCCTCGTTGCGGACCATGTCGATGTGGACGATGAAGTCGACGGTCTGCGCGATGAGGCTCCACACGGCGAACTCGGGTAGTGACGTGTCGGACTTCGACACGTAGTACGCCAGTCGTTGGACGACCACGTCGGACGTGTGGGCGTGGATCGTGGCGAGCGATCCCCGCTTGCACATCGAGGCGACGTCGAGCATGTCGAGCGCCTCGTCCTCGACGAGCTCACCGACGACGACCCGGTCGGGGTTGAGCCGCCGTGTCAGTTCGACGAGCTCGCGAGTGGTGATCGCGCCCACCCCCTCCGAATTGGCGTGGCGAGTGAAGAGTGCCGGCGCATCGGGGTGCCGAGGGTCGTCCTCGAGCCGCAGCTCGAGGAGGTTCTTCTCGACGGTGATGATCCGCTCGCGGGGTGAGACCTCGCCGAGCAGTTCGGTGAGGAGCGTGGTCTTGCCGGCCCCAGGTGGACCCGACACGAGCACGGTGAAGCCGGTGCGGATCATCGCCCGCAGCTTCGGGACGAGGTCCGGCGGGAACAGCCCGCGCCGGGCCAGCCCGTCGAGCCCCTCGTGGCGGAGCACGAACCGCCGGATCGCGATCCGCGGATGGGTCGAGATGCCGTGCTCGCCCCGCCCACCCAGGACCATGACGACCCGTGATCCGTCGTCGGCCTGGAACGTCAGCATCGGCGACTGAGTGTCGAGACGGCCCTCACCGGTGCCGGTCATGCGGCGAGCCAGCCGCTTCTGATAGGCGGTGAGGTCGGCGGGCGACTCCCACAGGCGACCGACGTCGACCTTGCGGCCGTCGGCGTAGGTGACCCAGGTCGACTCGTGGGAGTTGACGTCGATCTCCTCCACGGCGGGGTCGGTCATGTAGGGCTCGAGCGGCCCGGTGCCGGTCAGCTCGGCGACGACCCGTGCCCGGATGTCACGGTCGATCATCTCCGAGAGTGGCGGTTCGCCCCGGTGCATGCGGTCCTGGTTGGCGGTGGCGATCTCCTCGCTGAGCCACGCTCCCACGAGCAGCTGCTGGCGGCGGGGGTCGTTCGCGAGCGGTGGTGCTCCGTTGACCTCTCGGTCCTGGCGGTCGTGCTCGTCCTGTTCGATGGCTTCGACCAGTCGGTCGGCGACCCGATCGGTGATGAACCGGACGAGCGCGGCGCGATCGTCGACGGCGGTCCACCGGCTCATCGAGCCGACCTCCAGAGCGCTCCCGAGGCGGGGGTGAGCGATCGCTCGACGAGCTCGGCGAGGTCGCGCGCCGCTCGGACGAGGGGGAGCCGTGCCAGGCGGCGCGCCGAGACCCCGGTCCGACCGGCGAACACGGCGGCGGCGAGCGGATCGTCCGGGAGGCCGACGAAGGGGACCGTGCCGGCGGCGTCGGCGAGGAACCGTTCGATCTCGACGAGGTCGAACGGTTGCGAGCCGACCACGGCGACGACCGTCGGGTTCGGGGACGCTGCGAGCGCTCCGAGCTGGTCGGCGAGGCGTTGGAGCCGGACGGCGGCAGCCCGCGCCGACTGCGGCGCCTGGCGGTGGACGACGACCGTGACGGCAGCAGCACCGACGAAGGGGTGGGACGCCGGGACGGTCGGGAGGCGACCCACGTCGGCGATCGTGATCGGCGACCGGAGCGCGGCGAGCGAGGGCACCAGGGCGCGCGTCGACTCGACGACCGCATGACCGGCCTCGCCGGAGCGGGCGGGTGCCGGGACGAGGCGGAGCCCGTTGTCGGCGAGCCGGGTGTGGCGCTCGATGTCGGGCCAAGCTCCGTCGAGCACGCGCGTGACGATGGTGGAGAGCGACGGCGTCACCGGCATGTCGAACCAGGCAGCGAGGTCGCCGCCGGTCGGGTCGACCTCGACCAGGATGGTGTCGTCGATGACCGGCCAGGCGGCGGCGAGGGCGACGGCAGTCGTGGTCGTGAGGTCGCCGGCGACGGCCACGATGCCCACCTCAGTCACCGGGCCGATCGTCGTACACCGGGTCGACGCCCGGCTCGATGAGGACCACGCGGAGGTCGTCCCCGGCGGCGACCACCGCCGCGTCGGAGCTCGCGACCTCGATCGACATCGTCACGACACCCGAGACGCCGTCGACGGCGACCGGGCGGGTGACCGCACGGCCGGTGGTGCGGAACTCGACGTCGCCGTCGTTCCCGTCCGACGTCACGATCAGCTCGACGAGCGAGCGCTCGCGCAGCCCGTCGGGGACGAGCGTCGGGCGGAGCTCGATGGCGACCACAGCCGAACCGGGACCGACCAGCGGCGTGGGCTGCACGAGCACCGGCGCGAGGAGGGTGCCCGAGGCGATGTGGACCCGGGCGTACTGGTCGACGACCAGCGCGAGGTCGTCGGCTGCGACGGCGGGCCCGGTCGGGTCGAGGTCGCCCTCGACGATGCGGAGATCGTGGGCGGTGACGACCTCGCCGGCTCGGATGTCCTCGACCACCTGCAGGACCTCGGTGCGATCGTCGAGCGACGTGTAGAGGGCCACGTTGCCGCCGATCGCGACCGCCACCAGCGCCGCACCGCCGGCGATGCGGGCCCGCCGCCGGGAGCCGGGTCGGAAACCCTTGGCTTCGTGTTGGCGGGCGTACCCGCCGATGGACGTGTCCGGACGGGGCGACACGGTCGAGGTCACGGCGCGACCCACCCACCGAGCGCCACCGCGACGACGGCGCCGAGGACGAGGCCCGGCCCGAGCGCGAGCTCACGCCGGCGCGCGACCACGCCGGCGACGGCCGTGGAACCCGTCGCGGCGCAGAGTGCGACGAGGCCGAGCCGGGGGTCGAGGGGGCCGATCGTCGCCCCCAGCGCCGCAGCGAGCTTGACGTCGCCGAAACCGATCGCGGTCGGCGTGGCGACGTGGAGCGCGAACAGCGGGCCGGCGAGGATCAGCGCTCCGGCCACGGCGGCCAACGCGGCACGGCCGGGGATCGGAGCCGTCCCGACGCCGACCGCCGCCGCCAGACCGACGATGGCGACGAGCTGGTTCGGGAGCCGCCCGGTCCGCGCGTCGATCGCCGCGGCAATCGAGGCGACGGTGAGTGCACCCACGACCGCGGCGGTCGGGCCGGCGACGACCGCGGCGGCCGCCATGGCCGTTGCCGCGAGCGTCGCCGTTGCCGCGGGCATGGCTGGGTCGCCGACCGGCGTGTGTGGCCACGCGGTGACGACGTCTTCGTTCGTGCGCGTTGGTGAGATGTTCGACAATGGATTCCTGATCGATGGTTCCGACATGACCCGCCCGAAGCGACATCAGGTCATCGGTCGAGGGGAAGGGAAACTGAACACCGAGATTGGAACACTGGTTCCGCCCCCTGCGAGCGACACCGGGGCGCACCGATGTGACCTGCCGCCCGCGATGAGGCACGATGTCCCCATGAGCGATCGCCCCGTCCCCAGCACCGAGGATCTGAAGCTCAAGCTCACCCCGGTGCAGTTCCACGTCACCCAGCAAGCCGGCACCGAGCGGCCGTTCACCGGCGAGTACTGGGACACCAAGGACCCGGGCACGTACCACTGCGTCGTGTGCGGCGAGCAACTGTTCGACTCCGACACCAAGTTCGACGCGCACTGCGGCTGGCCGAGCTTCTACGACGCGCTCGACACCGACAAGATCGAGTACATCGAGGATCGCAGCCACGGCATGGTCCGCACCGAGGTCCGGTGCAAGCACTGCGGCGCCCACCTCGGCCACATCTTCCCCGACGGCCCCGAGCCGACCGGTCTCCGCTACTGCATCAACTCGGCCAGCCTGAACCTGGAGCGCCGCCCAGCCGAGTGACGTTCGAGCCGCCGGATCTGTCTGCCCGGAACCGGGAATTGGGCGGATACCGGCAGACGGAACGGAGTTCGCGAGACTTGCGGGATGGGTGTTCGAGGGGAT
>DATHUU010000131.1:0-5511 GCA_035461925.1 Ilumatobacter sp. | reverse complement strand
GCCAGATGCCGTCGTCTTGCACTGTGACAGACGCCGGCGCAGGACGCCAGGGGGCCAGCCGGGCTCGTCGACCGGATTCGACCGTCAGGCCGCGCGCCGGTGCGTCGCCCGGCGGGAGACGTGCTCGATCGCCCGCAGGAGCTGGGGGACGAATTGCTTCGCGTTCACCACGACCGCGTCGTGGCCGCCCGGCACCCGGTACACCTCGGCGCCCGGGATCCAGTCCCACAGCTTCACCTGCCGTCTCGGCGGCACGACCTGATCGCCCATCGTCACGACGACCGAGGTCGGCACGTCGACCTCGTGGATCCAGTCCGACGACGAGAACTCGCCGATCGCCTTGCCGGCCTCGAGGACCATCCGCCAGTCGTGCAGCGCGATCTGCTCGGCCGCCCAAGGGCCCCACGATTCGGCACGACGTTGGAGGTAGACCTGGTCGGTGATCCAGTCGCGGGCCTGCCACGGCGTGACCCGCGCGAGCGCCGCGAGCCCCGTCAACCCCACGAACGAGAGCCGCTCGGGCCGGCGACCTGCGAAGTACGGAGCCGTCGCGCACAGCACGAGCCCGTCGAGCCGCTCGCGGTGGCGCTGCCAGAGGAGCTGGGCGATCGGTCCGCCCATCGAATAGCCCACCGGGACGAACGACTCGATGCCGAGCTCGTCGGCGACCGCGACGACGTCGTCGGCGCAGTCCTCGAGGCGGAACGTCCGCCGACTGCGGAGCCCACGGCCGTGCCCGCGATGGTCGAACGCCACGACCCGGTAGCGCTCCGACAGCGGTCGGTAGCACGTGAACCAGTTGAGGTCGGCGCTCGCCGTCCAACCGTGCAGCAACACGACCGTCGGCGCTCCCGGTGGCCCGGCGATGTCGCGAACGAACAGTGGGCCGTGCTCGGCCAGCGCGATCTCGTGGCCGGCGGGGAGCGCCGGGGCGCGTGGCGACTCGGTCGCGAGCGTCAGGTCCTGGTCGTCGGTGCTCGTGGGAGGACTCGCTCGTTCGGGGCCGCTCGCGCGGCTCAGAGGCTTTCGATCTTGAGGACCCTCACGGTGAGCGAGCCGTTCGGTGCCTCGTACGTGACGTCCTGACCGGCGGCCGCGTCCTGGAGGGCGGCGCCCAGCGGGCTCGACGAGCTGATCACTTCGGCGCCCTCGACCACCTCTTCCACGTGACCGACGACGTACCGCTCGGCCATGTCGTCCGAATCGCCGTCGTAGACGATCGTGTACACGTACTGGTCGTCGACGATCTCCGCGTTCTCGAGCATGTGCTCGAGCTGCCGGATCCGGCCCTCCATGTGACCTTGCTCGTCCTTGGCGGCATGGTAGCCGGCGTTCTCTCGGAGGTCGCCTTCCTCCCGGGCGAGCTCGATCTTCTCGGCGACCTCGATGCGGCCGCGAGTCGTGAGATCGTCGAATTCCGCCTTCAACCGGTCGTAGGCGGCGCGGGACAGCTTCTGGGTCGCCATAGGAGGATCATCCTACCGACGGGTCGTCCCCGCTCAGGTGGAGTGGTCACTCGTAGCTGCGGAGCTCGACGAGGATGCCGTCGGGGTCACGGACGTACACCGACCAGCCGTCGCCGCGGGCACCCCATCGGCGGACCGGACCGGAGACGTGCTCGAAGCGGTCGTCGGCCGCGACCGCTTCCACGTCGCCGGGCTCCACCACGAGGCAGAAGTGGTTCATGTTCTCGCCGGACGGCTCCACCCCGAACAGGTCGATGATGCACGCGTCGTCGACCCGCACCGACGGGAACGGGACCTCTCCGGCCCGCCACTCGTCGACCCGCTCCGGTTCGAGGCCGAGCATCCCGGTGTACCAGGCGAGCGATCGCTCGACGTCGGCGACGTTCAGGACGATGTGATCGAGTTGGCGCACTCGCATACCGAGACCGTAGCTCCCGTCACGGTCGTGTCGCGACCGTGGCGCGACCATCACGAGACGACGGTGTTTTCGGCCACCCTCTAGATTCGTCGCCCATGGCACACAAGATCGCAGTCATCGGTGGCGACGGCATCGGCCCGGAGGTCACGTCCGAGGCCCTCAAGGTGATGGAGGCCGCCGGCGTCGAGCTCGACACGACCGAGTTCGACCTCGGCGGTGCCCGATACCTCCGGGACGGGGAGATCCTGAGCGACGCCACCCTCGACGAGCTGCGCGGCTACGACGCCATCCTGCTCGGAGCGGTCGGGACCCCCGACGTGCCTCCCGGCGTCATCGAGCGCGGCCTGTTGCTGAAGATGCGGTTCGAGCTCGACCTCTACGTCAACCAGCGCCCGTTCGTCGGCACCGCCCCCGGACACGACCGCCCGCACGACTTCGTGGTGATCCGCGAGAACACCGAGGGGCCGTACGTGGGGGAGGGCGGAGTCCTCCGCAAGGGCACGCCGCACGAGGTCGCCACACAGGGCTCCGTCAACACCCGGATGGGTGTCGAACGCTGCGTCCGCTACGCGTTCGAGCTCGCTCGGACCCGCGACCGCAAGCACGTCACCCTCGTGCACAAGACCAACGTGTTGACCTTCGCCGGCAACCTCTGGGAGCGCACCTTCCAGGAGGTCGCGGCCGAGTATCCCGACACCGGCACTGCGTACAACCACGTCGACGCGGCCTGCATCTACTTCGTCCAGGACCCGCACCGGTACGACGTGGTCGTGACCGACAACCTGTTCGGCGACATCCTCACCGATCTCGGCGGAGCGGTCTCGGGCGGGATCGGACTGGCATCGTCGGCGAACCTCAACCCGAGCCGCAGCGGACCGTCGATGTTCGAGCCCGTCCACGGCTCCGCGCCCGACATCGCGGGACAGAACCAGGCGAATCCGATCGCCGCGATCCTGTCCGCCGCGCTCATGCTCGACTTCCTCGGTGAATCCGCGGCGGCGGAGAAGATCCGGGCGGCGTGCGACGATCCGGGTGGCGGCAGCACCACCGAGGTCGGTGACACGGTCGCCGCCCGGGTGCGAGACTGACCGAACCGCTGCGACGACTCGCACGTCACCGCTCTGCCCATCACATCCCGCAAGGAACCGAACCATGCCTTTGACCCCGACCCCGAAGATCTGGATGAACGGCGACCTCGTCGACTGGGACAAGGCGCAGGTCCACGTGCTCACCCACACGCTCCACTACGGCACGGGTGTCTTCGAAGGGATCCGCGCCTACGAGACCTCGCAGGGGCCTGCCGTCTTCCGGCTCACCGAGCACATCCAGCGGCTCCACAACTCGGCGAAGATCGTCGGGATGGAGATCCCGTTCTCCGTCGACGAGCTGGTCGAGGCGACGAAGGCCACGGTCGCCTCGACCGAACTGGCGTCGTGCTACGTGCGACCGATCGCCTACTTCGGGTACGGCGAGATGGGCCTCAACACGATGCCCTGCTCGGTCGACGTGGCGATCGCGTGCTGGCCGTGGGGTGCGTACCTCGGCGATGACGCCGTCACCAAGGGCGTTCGCCTCAAGACGTCGTCGTGGACCCGCCACGACCACAACACCATGCCGCCCGCATCCAAGACGACCGGCAACTACGTGAATTCCTCGCTCGCCAAGGTCGAGGCCCTCAAGGCCGGCTACGACGAGGCGCTCATGCTCGCTCCCAACGGGCTGATCGCCGAGTGCTCGGGCGAGAACGTGTTCGTGAGCCGCCACGGCAAGCTCATCACCCCGCCCCTGTCGGCGGGCGCACTCGAGGGCATCACCCAGAACACGGTGATGACCCTGGCCCGCGACCTCGGGTACGACGTCGTGTGCGACAACATCGCCCGCTCCGACGTGTACATCGCCGACGAGATGTTCCTGGTCGGCACGGCTGCCGAGGTGAGCTCGGTGAACTCGGTCGACGACCGCTCCCTCCCCTGCCCGGGCCCCAAGACCCTCGCGATCGCAGAGCTGTACGGCAAGGTCGTGCGCGGCGAGGTCGACCAGTACAAGGACTGGTGCGAGCTCGCTGCATGACGGGCGGGGAGTGGCGGGCCACGAGTGACGCGCAGCGTGAGCCTCGCAGTCGACCGGATGGCGGTCCAGCTGGCCGCCTGGGAGGACACCGGGGACGGTCGCGCCATCTTCCTCGACTGCTACCTGCGCATGACCCATGCCGTTCTCGAACGGATCGATGCGCACGGCTTCGACGACCCGATCTGGGTCGCCGGCTTGCTCGACCGGTTCGCCGACTACTTCTTCGAGTCGTGAGCCGCGTGGGCTGGATGGGCGTCGCCGATCGGGCGCTCGGTCGCAGGGACGAACGGGCCGCGATCAAGCTCCTGACGGCGTGGCGCACGCAGGTCTGGCGTCACTCGTCGGAGCTCCTCGACGAGCCCGACCGGAGCCGCCGTCAGGCCCGGCTCCACACCCTCGAGCACCAGTGCGCCCGCCGCGCCCGCTGGCTCCTGCTCTGAGCACTCAATTCAGACGAGCGACTCGACGAGGCGGAGACGTCCGGCGTGGGCCGGGTCGGCGAGCGCCTGCATCGCCAGGTCGTAGTCGGGGATGGCGAGCACCTCGCCGTCGTCGGTGATCATCAGGAACCGGTCGAGCCGCGCGAGGAAGGTCCGGTCGTGGCTGACGGCGATGACGGTGCCCTCGAACGCGTCGAGCGCCTGTTCGAGCGCTTCCGACGACTCGACGTCGAGGTTGTCGGTCGGCTCGTCGAGCAGGAGCACATTGTGGCCGTCGAGCTCGAGGCACAGGATCTCGAGCCGCGCCTTCTGCCCGCCGGACAGCGTCGGGAACTCCTGGCGCGACTGCTGACCGATCCGGTAGCGGGCCAGTGCCTTCATCGCCTGCTCCTCGTCGAAACGTCGATCGCGGACGATGTCGAGACAGGTCCGGTCCCTGAACTCCGGTCGATCGTTGACCTGCGTGAACATGCCGACCGACGTCCGCGGACCGAACTCGATCCGACCCTCGACGTCCGCGCCGGCCGGGGGTGCGCCGGCGAGCGCGGCGAGCAGGTGGGTCTTGCCGGTGCCGTTCGGACCGATCAGACCGATCCGCTCACCGAAGGAGATCTCGTGGCTGAACGGCAGGAACAGATCGCCGATGGCCACGTCGGTGAGGCGCACGACCCGGCGGGCGGAGTCGGCGCCGCGGAGCCGGACCAGGATCCGCTGGTCGGGAACCGGTGGTGGTGGCGGGCCGACCTTGACGAACTTCTCCCAGCGCGTCTCGGCGGCGTTCGCCTTCGGGGCGTTGCCCGGGTTCAGCGCGGCGCGCTGCTTCATGATCTTCATGTGTCGGTAGAGCCGCCGCTCCTCCTGCTTCCACCGTTCGAGGTCGTCGCCGAGCTTCGCCTGGCGGCGCGCCCGGGCGTCGGGGAACGTGGCGTACGACCCGCCATGTGTCCACGAGCCGGAGCCCTCGACGCAGACGATCTTGGTGGCCACGTTCGACAACAGGGTCCGGTCGTGGCTGACGAGCAGGATCGTGGACGGGCACGCCCGGATCTGCGCTTCGAGCCACGCCCGGGTCGGCACGTCGAGGTAGTTGTCCGGCTCGTCGAGGAGCAGGACGTCG
>DATHUU010000130.1:0-2725 GCA_035461925.1 Ilumatobacter sp. | reverse complement strand
GCGAGCGTGCCGCCGCCATCGATGCCACGGTCGCCGCGGGCGGCGATCCGGGGCCGCTCGCCGGGGTCCCGGTCGCATTGAAGGACAACATGTGCACTCGCGGCGTGCCGACGACGTGCTCGTCGAAGATCCTCGACGGCTGGGTGCCGCCGTACGACGGCACGGTCGTCTCGATGCTCGCGACGGCCGGTGCGGTCGTGATCGGCAAGACGAACCTCGACGAGTTCGCGATGGGCTCCTCCACGGAGAACTCGGCGTTCGGACCGACCCGGAACCCGCTCGACACGAGCCGCGTCCCCGGGGGCTCGTCCGGTGGGTCCGCGGCTGCGGTCGCGGCCGGGTTCGCGCCGCTGGCGTTCGGGTCCGACACGGGCGGATCGATCCGGCAACCCGCCGCGCTCTGCGGCCTCGTCGGGGTCAAGCCGACGTACGGACGCGTGAGCCGGTTCGGCCTCGTCGCGTTCGCCAGCAGCCTCGACCAGATCGGCCCGTTCACCCACACTGTCGCCGATGCGGCACTCGCGCTCCAGGTCGTCGCGGGCCACGATCCGATGGACTCGACATCGATCCCCGAGCCGGTGCCCGAGTTCGCCGACGTGCTCGACCGCGGCGTCGAGGGACTGCGTGTCGGCCGCATCACCGATCTCCCGGAAGGCGCGGACCCCGACGTGGCGGCACGCACCGAGGAGGCGTTCGCGGCCCTCGGTGCCGCCGGTGCGACGATCGTCGACGTGCAGGTGCCGGCGTTCACCTACGGCCTCACCGCCTACTACCTGATCGCGCCGGCCGAGGCGTCCTCGAACCTCGCCCGGTACGACGGTGTCCGCTACGGCCTCCGGGTCGACGGCACCGACATCGAGCAGATGATGCGCAGCACGCGCACCGCCGGGTTCGGTGACGAGGTGAAGCGACGCGTCCTCCTCGGCACCTATGCCCTGTCGGCCGGCTACTACGACGCCTACTACGGCAAGGCGCTCAGGATCCGGCGCCTGATGGCGAACGACTTCGCCGCCGCGTACGCGCACTGCGACGTCCTGCTCACGCCGGCCTCACCGAGCGTGGCGTTCCCCTTCGGCGACAAGACCGCCGATCCGTTCGCGATGTACCTGTGCGACACGTACACCATCCCGGCGAACCTCACCGGCGACCCGGCCATGAGCGTGCCGTTCGGTTCCGGGGTCGACGGCCTCCCGGTCGGCGTGCAGGTCATCGCCCCGGCGCTCGGCGAGCCCGTCATGTTGCAGGTCGCCGCCGAGCTCGAACGCCGAGCGTCGCGCAAGGTGTCAGACACCTCTCGCGACACCTCTCGCGACACCTCGCGAGACAGCGGAGGTGCGGCGTGAGCGACGTGTGGGAGTGGCACGGGTACGAGATGGTCGTCGGCCTCGAGGTGCACGTCGAGCTCGCCACCCGCACGAAGCTGTTCTCCGCGTCGCCCAACCGGTTCGGGGACGAGCCCAACACCAACATCGATCCCGTCACCCTGGGCTTGCCAGGTGCGCTACCGGTGCTCAACCGGCACGCGGTCGAGCTGGCGATGCGGATCGGGCTGGCGCTGAACTGCACCGTGCAGCCGTGCACGTTCGCCCGGAAGAACTACTTCTACCCCGACATGCCGAAGGCGTATCAGATCAGCCAGTACGAGGATCCGCTCAATGTCGACGGTTGGCTCGATCTCCCCGACGGCACCCGTGTCGGCATCGAGCGCGCCCACATGGAGGAGGACGCCGGCAAGACCGTCCACGCCGGCGAGAGCGGGCGGGTTCACGGCGCCGAGCACTCCCTCATCGACCTCAACCGGGCCGGGGTCCCGCTCGTCGAGATCGTGAGTCGTCCCGACATCCGCTCACCGGAGCAGGCACGGCAGTACGTCACCGAGCTACGAGCCATCCTCCTCGCGATCGGTGCCTCGGACGCGAAGATGGAGGAGGGCTCGATGCGGGTCGACGCCAACGTGTCGGTCCGCCGTCCCGGTGCCGAGCTCGGCACACGATGCGAGATCAAGAACGTCAACTCGGTCCGGTCTGTGGTCCGGGCGATCGAGTACGAGGCCAAGCGGCAGATCCTCCTCGTCGAGTCCGGTGAGGTGGTTCGCCAACAGACGCGGCACTGGGACGAGGGCGACAGCATGACGCACACCTTGCGCGACAAGGAAGACGCGGACGACTACCGGTACTTCCTCGAACCCGACCTCGTCCCGCTCTCGCCCGATCCGACGTGGATCGAGGAGGTGCGTTCGGGTCTACCGATCCTCCCTGCCGCCCGGCGGGCCCGACTCGCCGAGGCGACCGGCCTGCCGGCCGACAGCGATGCCGTGTCGGTGATCGTCGATCGCGGCCAGGACGAGTTCGCGTTCGCGGTGCAGTCGGCGGGTGGTGACCTCGGCCGCGCCGTGGTCCATCTGAAGGAAGCATTCGCCGATGCCGGACCGCGACCCGACCTGCCGGCCGTCGACGTCGCTCGCCTCACCCGGATGGAGGTCGACGGGAAGCTGACCTCGACCCAGGCCAAGGCGGTGTTGGCCGAGCTGCTCGCGCACGGCGGCGGGAATCCGGAGGCGATCGCGGCCGCGAAAGGCTTCGAGGCGATGGAGACCGACGCCCTCGAGCAACTCGTCGCCGAGGCGATCGCGGCCGACCCCGATGCGTGGGCGAAGTTCTGCGCCGGTGATGGCAAGGCGATGGGTGCGCTCGTCGGCCACATCATGAAGGCCAGCAGGGGACAG
>DATHUU010000129.1:0-7765 GCA_035461925.1 Ilumatobacter sp. | reverse complement strand
CATCTCGGCGACGGTCGCGTCGATCATGTCGGGCACCGACTCGCCCTCCATGATCGGGATCTCGTCGGTGAGGTAGCGGGCGAAGATCTGCGTCGCGGCCTGGGCGTTCGGTCGTTCGATCTTGATCTTCACGTCGAGTCGTCCGGGACGCAGGATGGCCGGATCGATCAGGTCCTCCCGGTTCGTCGCACCGATCACGATCACGTTGCGGAGCCCCTCGACGCCGTCGATCTCGGCGAGCAGCTGTGGGACGATCGTCGACTCCATGTCGGAGCTGATGCCGGATCCGCGGGTGCGGAACATCGAGTCCATCTCGTCGAAGAAGACGATCACCGGCCAGCCCTCCTCGCTCTTCTCGCGCGCCCGCTGGAAGACGAGCCGGATCTGGCGCTCGGTCTCGCCGACGTACTTGTTGAGCAGCTCGGGTCCCTTGATGTTGATGAAGTAGGAGCGCCCCTTGCCCTCGCCCATCTTGTCGGCGACCTTCTTCGCCAGGCTGTTCGCGACGGCCTTGGCGATCAGCGTCTTGCCACACCCGGGCGGGCCGTAGAGCAGGATCCCCTTCGGCGCCGGCAGACGGTGCTCGGCGAAGAGGTCCTGGTAGAGGAACGGGAGCTCGACCGCGTCGGCGATCGCCTCGATCTGCGTGTCGAGACCACCGATGTCGGCGTAGGAGATGTCGGGCACCTCCTCGAGCAGCAGGTCCTCCACCTCGGGACGGGGCAGCCGTTCGAGCAGGAGGTTGGCTCGCGGATCGAGGCGCATCATGTCGCCGTTGCGCAAGCGGTGCCCGCGCAACACGGTCGCGAGCTCACACACCCGTTCTTCGTCGGCGCGGCCGATCACGATGGCGCGGACACCGTCCTCCATGACCTCTTTGAGGGTGACGACCTCGCCGATCGTCTCGGGGGGCCGGGCGGAGATCACGTTGAAGCTCTCGTTGAGCGCGACCTCGGCACCGAGGTCGAGCAGCTCGGCGTCGATCTCGGGATGGAGCTGCACCTTCATCTTGCGACCCGACGTGAGCACGACGACGGTGTCGTCGTCGTTCTTTCCGACGACGACCCCGTACGCGTTCGGTGGCATGGTCAGCTTGTCGACCTCGTCCCGGAGCGAGGCGATGTGCTCGCGGGCTTCACGCAGCGTGTAGCTGAGCTTCTCGTTCTGGGCGGTGGCATGGGCGAGCTGGCCCTTGGTCTCGAGCAGGCGCTCTTCGAGCGTGCGGACGCGGTTCGGCGTGTCCGCCAGCCGGGAACGCAGATGGGCGTTCTCCTCCCCGAGGACCGCGAGCTGCGCTTCGAGGGCGCCTCGATCGGCCGTGGGATCGTGTCCGTCTCGCTGTGGGCTCATGTCGTCCGCCACATCTCCCTCCCGGTCGTGTTGCGGTGATGATGCGGAACTTACACCGACGACCCGGCCAGGTCGCATCATCGTGGTCGCATCATGGCGCATGCCCCGGTCCATGTTCGTTTCCGCGAGAGTCGCCGGGTAAACTACGACCCGTACCGTTTCCCTCCGAAGGAGCCACCAATCACCATGAAGGTCTGGATCGACCAGGATCTCTGCACCGGCGACGGTCTGTGCGAGGAGATCGCCCCCGATGTGTTCACCCTGCTCGACGACGGCCTGGCCTACGTGAAGGAGGGCGACAAGATCTACGCCGCCGCCAAGGGCAACCCGCAGGGTGCCGAGGGGCTCGCCGAGTTCCCCGACAGCCAGCTCGACGCCGTGATCGAGTCCGCCGAGGAGTGCCCCGGCGAGTGCATCTTCATCGAGCCCTGACGGCGATCTTCGACTTCGACAACACCTTCGCCCGCGATCTCGACGGGTTCTACGCGCCGCAGGCCCCCGAGCCGGTGCGTGAACCGGCGATGGTGCGGTTCAACCGTCCGCTCGCCACACTGCTCGGCCTCGACGCCGACGCCCTCGACTCACCGGCTGGCGCCGCGATCTTCGCCGGCAACTCGATGCCCGAAGGCGCGACGCCGCTCGCCCAGGCGTACGCCGGCCATCAGTTCGGGGGCTTCAACCCGCAGCTCGGTGACGGCCGGGCGGTGCTGCTCGGGGAGCTCCTCGGCACCGACGGGCGCCGGTACGACCTAGCGCTGAAGGGGTCGGGCCGGACCCCGTTCTCCCGTGGCGGTGACGGCCGCGCCGCGCTCGGCCCGGTGCTGCGGGAGTACCTCGTCGGTGAGGCGATGCACGCGCTCGGCGTGCCCACCACCCGGGCCCTCGCGGCCGTCACCACCGGTGAGACGGTGTACCGCGACCGACCCCTCCCGGGTGCCGTGCTGGCCAGGGTGGCCTCCAGTCACCTGCGCGTCGGCACGTTCCAGTTCTTCGCAGCGCGAGGCCTCACCCACTTCGTCGAGCCGCTGCTCCACTACGCGATCGGTCGGCACGACCCGGCCGCATCCGACGATCCGAATCCTGCGCTCGCCTTCCTGCGTGGGGTGGCTGAACGACAGGCGTCGCTCGTCGCACGATGGATGCACCTCGGGTTCGTGCACGGGGTGATGAACACCGACAACACGACGATCTCCGGGGAGACCATCGACTACGGGCCCTGCGCGTTCCTCGAGGCCCACGACCCCCGAGCGGTGTTCAGCTCGATCGACACGATGGGTCGATACGCCTACGGGCAGCAGCCGACGATCATGCAGTGGAACCTCACCCGCCTGGCCGAGACGTTGCTGCCGCTCGTCGACCCCGACGAGGCGCGTTCGCTCGCGCTCGCGAGCGAGGTGCTCCGGTCCTTCGTCGCCCGGTTCGATCACGAGTGGCTGGCCGGGGCGCGCCGCAAGCTCGGTCTCGTCGACGAGCGCGAGGACGACGATGCCCTCGCGCGCGACTGGGTGGCGCTGCTCGCCGACCAGCACGTCGACCACACTCTCGCCTGGCGCCGTCTCGCCGACGTCGACGCCTTGCGGCCGATGTTCACCGACCCTGGGGCGCTCGATGGGTGGCTGGCGCGCTGGCGTGAGCGCGTCGACGGGCGCGGCCTCGACGACCGGCTCCGCGCCGCCAACCCGCGGATCATCCCGCGGAACCACCGCGTCGAGGAAGCGATCGACGCCGCGTACGCCGGCGATCTGTCGGTGTTCGACCGGCTGCTCGACGCGGTGCGGGACCCGTTCGGCGACGATCCCCGGCACGACGACCTCGCCGAACCCGCACCACCGGGCTTCCTCGACGGCTACCAGACGTTCTGCGGCACCTGAGTCAGCGGCGGATGCGCTCGACCTTGCTGTCGGTGCGCATCGCGCGGTTGCCCTGGCCGAGGAAGCGGGCGACCGTGAGGAACGCCGTGTGGGCGACCATCCGGTGGTCCGGACGGACCGCCTGACCGTCCACGTGCCAGCCCCGGTTCAGGACCTCCATCGTGCGAGCGTCGATCCAGCGACCCTTCAGGACGTCGCGCACCTGCATCGCCTGGGTGATCGACGGGGTGTACGCGACGCACACCCCACCGGGTGACAGCACCGACTCGAGGTGGGGGACGACCTGCCACGGTTCGGGCAGGTCGAGCACGGCACGGTCGAACGGGCCATGTGCGGCGTCGATGCCCGCGTACGAGTCGGCGATGTGCACGTCGTAGCGGTCGAGGACACCGTCGCCCAGGAACTCGCGCACGTTCGCCCGCGCTCGGTTCGCGAAGTCCTCCCGGATCTCGTACCCGACGATGTCGGCACCCCACCGCAGCATCGTCATCGACAGCGCACCGGATCCGATGCCGGTCTCGAACACCTTCATCCCCGGTCCGATGTCGGCCAGCATGCACATCGGAGCGAGATCCTTCGGGTAGATGACCTGGGCCCCTCGGGGCATCTCGAGCACGTAGTCCTCGAGGGTCGGTCGCAGCACCGTGTACTCGGCACCCTTCGTCGAGCGGACGATCGCCCCCTCGGGCTGCCCGACGATCTCGTCGTGCGGGACGAAGCCGGCGTGGGTGTGGAACTCGCCGCCCGCCATCAGGTTGAGCAGGTACCGCCGCTTCTTCGCATCGAGCAACATGACCCGGTCGCCGACCTCCAACGCCTTCACGTCACTCCCCTCTCAGCCAGATAGGCCTTCCGGGCCTGCTTGCCCAACACCATCTCCACCGGCACCGGCGCGACGCCACCGACGCGCTCCTGCAACCGGCAGAAGGCGCAGATCGGTGCGTCACCCGAATCGGGTCGGGTGGTCGGTGCACCGCACGACGTGCACGCGACGAGTTGCTTGCCCTCCCGGAACCGGTGATCGGCGAGCAGCGGCGCCATCTTGTCGACGAACTCCAGGTAGAACGCGGCCTTCGACCCCGGCGACTGGCGCTCGATCGAGTTGAGCGCCTCCTTGTAGGCGAGGTGCTTGTTGCCCACCGCCATGGGGCACTCCTCGACCTGGTAGTCGATCCCGCGCACGATGCACCATGCCGCCATCTCGCGCTCGGTGAGCCGGATCAGTGGCTTGACCTTCTTCGGGAACCCGTCCTGTGCCGGCAACACGGGCAGCTGGCGCGCCAGGTACTCGATGTCCCATCGCAGCGTGTTGCCGAACAGCACGGCGGCCTCGTCGTCGAGGTTGTGGCCCGTCACGACGACGTCGTAGCCGCCGTCGAGCGCCGCGCGGTCGAAGATGTGCCGCTTGGACATGCCGCAGGCCGAGCACGGCACGCGTTTGGTGACCTTCGCAGCGGTGGGGACGTCGTACCCGTACTCGTCGCGCAGGTCGACCGTGATCAACCGCAGGGCGCGCTCCTCGGCGAACGCCTTCGCATAGCCGTAAGAGACGTCGCTGTACTCGCCGATGCCGAGCCCGATGTACAGACCATCCGCGGAGAAGCCGAGATCGAGCAGGATGTCCCACACGGCGAGTGAGTCCTTCCCACCGCTGACCGCGACGAGGATCCGGTCGTCCGTGGCCAACATGTCGTGATCGGTGATCGCCTTGTCGACCTGACGACGGCAGAGCTGCAGCAGGTGCTCGGCGCAGAAGTTGGCGTTGTGGCGTGGCAGGTCGATGATCGCCGGCTCGCGACAGACGCGGCACTTCGAGTACGTCATCGATCCTCCTCCTCCGATCGCGTGTGACGGACGGCGTTCAGCCGCCGGAGACGACCGGGCGGACCTCGATCGTGTCGTCGGGCGCCAACCGGCCGTCGCCGGGTACCAGTGTGCCGTTGCGGATCACGAGGAACGACTCGCGGTTCATGCCCAACTCGTCGAGCAGCTGGTTGACGGTCCGCGCACCATCGACGGTGATCTCGCGTCTGGGCTGCCGGAGGCGGACGATCACGTCGATGCTGCTCGGCGACTGCTCCGTGTGGACGGTGCGATCGGCGAGATCTGGATGCGGTCACCGGCACGGAGCGTCTCGGTCGTGACGACTTCGGCATCCTTCACGGTCAGTCGCTCCACGAGATCCTTGGCGAAGAACAATCCGGACAGGACGAGCCACACGGGTTCTCGCCCGTAGACACCCTTGATACGTGCGTTGCGCCGCAGGAACGCGGCGCGTCCGATGACGACCAACGCGATGAAGTGGACGAGGTCGTTCTGGGAGCGAACACCACGGCGGAAGGCCCAGCGCCGCACCAGCCACGGGATTCCGAGCCAACGCCACATGCTCAGATCCGCCGGATCTCGACCAGTGTCGTCTTCTTCTTGCCGCTCCGCTTGCCCAGCAGGAAGAACAGCACGAGCAGGACGACGAGCACACCGCCACCGACGGCGATGATCGAGCTCTTCTGCTGCTCGACCTTCCCCTGGATGCCGTCCTGGAATGACTGCAGCTTGCGCTGCAGGTCCTCCGGCGAGATCTTCTGGGTGTTCGTACTCATGCTCGGTCCTTGCCCACGATCGACTTCTTGATCTGACGGTTCGCGAACCACATGGCCAGCCCACCGAGGACGATCGTCCCCAACAGTGCGATCACGTAGGCGAGCCACGACAGACGACCCTCGGCCGAACGGCTCCACTCCGACTGGACGAAGCGGAGCAGGCCGAGGATCAGCACTGCGATGCCGAGACCGGTCAGGAGACCACCTGCGGCGCCGTAACCGACGTACTTGCCCGCTCGCTTGAGTGGCTCGACGGTCTCCTGCTTCGCGTAGGTCTTGACGGTCTCGATCACCTCGCCGACCGAAGGCGGATCTTGGCGTGGGTGTGCGGGTGCGCGTGGCGGTTCGACTGCCATATCCGTCGTTCTATCACGTGCGACGGAACTCCAGGACAGCCGCCGCATCGTCGAGCGCCTCGCGGAGGGCGACGACCCGCTCTGCCGAGCCGGGGGCGGCGAGGATCCGCTGCCGATCGGCGGCTCCGAGCGGCGAGAGCGCGGCCAGGTGGAACAGCGCCAGCTGCGGGTCGTCGCTGATCTCGATGTCGGGCGGCGGGGCGATGTCACCGAGGTCGCGGACGAGGACGTTGATCTCCCGGACCCGGACGTGCAGCGCCTCGATCGTGTCGGCAGTGAGCACCGCGCCGGTGTCGTCGTCGGGCCACCGGTCGACGTCGGCGAGCGGGTATGGATCGTCGGGAAGCCAGGCGACGACCCGCAGGCGTTCGACGCCGACGGCAGCGATGGCGTAGCGACCGTCCGGTGTCACCTCGATGTCGACGACCCGGGCCACCGTCCCGATCGTCGAGCGTTCGTCGCCGCCACCGACCTCACGCCCACGCTCGATCATCACCACGCCGAACTCGGGCGGATCGTCGTCGTCCGCCAGGAGATCGCGCACCATCTGCCGGTAGCGCGGCTCGAAGACGTGCAGCGGGATGACCGCTCCGGGGAGCAACGGTGTCCCGAGCGGGAACATCGGCATCACGGCCATGGTCGGACGCTACGCCAGTCAGCGGGGTTCGAACAGCTCGACCTGTGGCTCGACCACGATCGGGTACTCGTCGACGAGCGTGACGAGCTCGTTCCAGATCGGCAGGTGGACCGCCGGATCGTCGGCGTCGGTCCCGTTCAGCACCACGGCGAAGGTCACCGGATCCCCGTCACGCCCGGGTTGGCTGCCGGTCAGCGCCTTCACGTCGGTCAGGGTTCCCGTCTTGGCCTGCAGCCGTCCCTCGGCCGGCGTCCCGATCAGCTGCTCCGCGAGCGTGCCGTCGCGACCGGCGACCGGCAGCAGATCGACCAGCTGGTCGGCGACCGGCGACGAGGTGACCACCGCGGCCAGCGTCTCGCACGACACCCGGTTCGAACGGCTCAGCCCGGATCCGTCCTCGAGCACGAGACCGTCGGTCGGGACGCCCCACTCGGTGAGCCGGCCACGGATGACCTCGAGCCCCGCGGCCCGGGTCCCTTCGCCTCGCGCCTGGTAGCCCAGCTCCTTGACGATCATCTCGGCAGTGTTGTTGTCGCTGGTGTGCAGCATCTCGACGAGGACGTCGGCGAAGGGTGCGGACTCGATGAGCGCGAGGGTGGTGAACGACGGGTCGGTGATCCGGTCCTCGTTCGCGGCGCCACCCAGCACCTCGATCCCTCGGGCTCGGACGAGGTCGGTGAACACGACCGCGGCCGACCGGGCCGGCACGCGCCCGTAGTTGCCGTTCTCGATGATCCCGTCGTTGACGAGCAGCGCGTCGTACGGTCCGCCGTCGACGTTCGTGATCTCGTCGCCCCACGTCGGCACCCGGAACTCGTCGTCGTAGCGGCTGCCGTCGCCGACGATGTCGCCCTGGATCGACGTGATGCCGAGCCGGAGGAGCCGGTCGGCGAGCAGGTCGAGTGACGTGGTGTTGAACGCCGGGTAGCGCAGCGGATCGGGGACGGCGTC